>NZ_JBICXB010000007.1:0-250744 GCF_043200055.1 Streptomyces sp. NPDC048496
GTTGATAGGCCAGATGTGGAAGCCCGGCAACGGGTGGAGCTGACTGGTACTAATAGGCCGAGGGCTTGTCCTCAGTTGCTCGCGTCCACTGTGTTAGTTCTGAAATAACGAACGGCCGTGTTGTTGCCCGGTGTTGGTTAATTTCATAGTGTTTCGGTGGTCATTGCGTTAGGGAAACGCCCGGTTACATTCCGAACCCGGAAGCTAAGCCTTTCAGCGCCGATGGTACTGCAGGGGGGACCCTGTGGGAGAGTAGGACGCCGCCGAACAATTATTCCGGGAAAGCCCCGCACCTCTGGTGCGGGGCTTTTCTGCGTTCACGGACCGAATTCGATTGCTCGCGGCGGAACGGTCGGAGAGGATCGGTGTATGGACTATGTGATTCGCTCTGTACGCGCCGAGGAATGGGCGCTGGTCAAGGACATACGGCTCGCTGCCCTGCAGGATCCTGTGGCGCCGGTGGCGTTCCTGGAGACGTACGAGCAGGGCGTGGCTCGGCCCGACGAGTTCTGGCAGGAGCGCGCGGCCGGTGGGGCGGAGCCCAGTGGCGACGAGGTACGCCAGTTCATCGCCGAGGCAACCGACGGGAGTTGGGCCGGCACGATCAGCGTGCTCATCGAGCGACCGGACGGGGACGTGCGGTTCGGTGAGCCCGCCAAGGTGCACCAGGCCCATGTGGTCGGGGTCTATGTGCGGTCCGAGGCGCGGGGCAGCGGGCTGGCCGAGCAGTTGTTCCGCGCCGGGACCGAATGGGCGTGGTCACTGGGCGAGCCGCGGATCGAGCGGGTGCGGCTTTACGTGCACGAGAACAATCCGCGGGCCTCTGCCTTCTACCGGCGGTTCGGTTTCGCACCGACCGGGGAGACCCTTGCCGTACCGGACGATCCGACGGCGCTGGAGGTGGAGTACGAGATCGTCCGCCCCGTCTGACGTCTTCCGTACCGATCCGGCCCGTTTCCGCCCCGGACCGGATTCGGCCGGTTCAGGGGCTGCTGCCTTGAAGTCCCGGTCCTGGCCACCGCTCCGGCCACCGAGTTACGGCTGGAGCGGGGACGACCAGCGGGCCCGGGCCTGTTCCTTCGAGCGGAGCAGGACGAGCGTCGGCAGGCCCTGGTCCTGGCCGGTCGACAGCAGGTCAGGGAGTTGGGGGAGTGGTGCCACAGCCGCGACGTCGTCGAGGACCAAGGCCATTGGTGGGTCGAGCCGACCGTCGGTTGACCGTGCGGCCATGCGGCGGCCGTGCTCGACCACGTGTGAGGCGAGGGCGGTGAGCAGGGGCATCGCACCGGGTGCGGAGCGAGGATCCTCGATGGGTTCACCGACCACATAGAGCGTGCCCCCTTCGCCCGTAAAAGATTCCAGCACCAGCGAATCGGCCCGGTTCGGTGTGCAGGCCTCGCGGATGTGGACCGAGGAGAGTGCGGCGAACGCCCGTACCGTCAGCTCCTGGGCCATCTCCCGGCGTTCGGGGTGACCGGTGAGCGCGGACTCCAGCAGGCCGGCGAGTCCGGAGGCCGCCTTGGGGTGGGTACGGAGCAGGCGCACGGGTTCATGGGCGTTGCCGCCGAGGGCCCAGCGGTGGACCTGGCGGAACGGGCGACCGTCTATGGCGGCGGCGTGCAGCCAGCACTGGAGCAGGGTCTCCGCGGTCTCGGCCGTCATCGCGTCGATACGGGCCTGCGGCCGGACCGGGGCGAGGAGCGCGGCGGCGCGGGCGGCTGCCGTATCGGGCTGTTCGCATCCGGCGGTCGGGGACCAGTGGAGGCGGGCCGGGGTGTCGCAGAGGTGGCCGGGGTCGTAGACGAGGACCGGGCCGAGCTTGGCGCGGGCGTCCTTCGTCTCCGCCCAGACGGTGGGGTCCGAGGTGATGACGAGGGCGGGCCCGTCCGCCTCCCGGATGGCCTGGACGACCGTGGGGCGGCGGGTGGCGGCCGGGCCGTAGACGACGAGAGGTGTGCGGGGGGAGGGGACGGCCGGGGCGAGGAGAGGGGGCGCGAGCTCCTCGACGGATTCGGCCGGTGCCGGGGTGGGCGTGGGCGTGGGCGTGGGCATGGGCGTAGGCATGGCTGCGGGAGCGGGTGCGGGTGCGGGGAGCGGTGCGGGGGCGGAGACGTCCACTTCGGTGGACTCCTCGCGCCGCAGGTGCGCCGTGTGTCTCGCGTAACGCTCCTCGGAGCGCTCCGTATAACGTTCCTCGCGATGGTCTTCCCGTCGACGTGCTCGTCCCGCGCGCCAGCGTGCCACCACGCCCATCACGAACACTGTCAGCACCATGAGCACCATGAGTTCGCCTATGAACAGGCCCCAGAACAGCCCGTACCCGGAGAGCTCGTCCGCCGGTGTGTCGGGCCAGGCCGCCGGGATGTCGTGCGGGGACGCCGCCAGCCGGCGCATGGCGAGCGGCGTCTCGGTGAAGGTGACGCCCGTCGGCCACGCGCCGTGCGCGAACAGCCCGGACAGACCGGTGGCCGTCCAGGCCAGGAGGGCCAGCCCGAGCAGGAAGCCCAGCAGGCCGACCAGCAGACCGTCCGGGATGCCGCCGGTGCTCGGACCGGTCTGCTGCTCTGTACGCCCCGCCATGTCATGCCACCGTTGACTCGGACGACTCGTTCAGCCGTTGTTGGTGCTCGATGCGTGCCGCGCGCTGTTCGGTCTCCAGTTCCGCGGCCCGTACGTCCTCCGGCAGCAGATCGGCCGCGGACGACTCGGTCATCGCACGGTCGGTGAAGACCAGTGGTCGTTCCGCCTCGGTGATCAGGTGTTTGACGACCTGTACGTTCCCGTTGACATCCCATACCGCGATGCCGGGGGTGAGGGTGGGGATGATCTCGACCGCCCAGCGGGGCAGGCCGAGGACGCGCCCGGTCGCTCTGGCCTCGTCGGCCTTCTGCGCGTAGATCGTCCGGGTCGACGCCATCTTGAGGATCGCCGCCGCCTCGCGTGCCGCGGCCCCGTCGACCACGTCGCTGAGGTGGTGGACGACCGCGACGAACGACAGGCCCAGCCGTCGGCCGAACTTCAGCAGCCGTTGGAAGAGCTGGGCGACGAACGGTGAATTGATGATGTGCCAGGCCTCTTCGACCAGGAAGATGCGCTTCTTCCGGTCGGGCCTGATCCAGGTGTGTTCCAGCCAGACGCCGACGATCGCCATCAGGATCGGCATCGCGATCGAGTTCCGGTCGATGTGCGAGAGGTCGAAGACGATCAGGGGCGCGTCCAGGTCGATGCCGGCGGAGGTCGGGCCGTCGAACATGCCGCGCAGGTCACCGTCGACGAGCCGGTCCAGGACGAGGGCGACGTCGAGGCCCCAGGCGCGCACGTCGTCTATGTCGACGTTCATCGCCTCGGCGGAGTCGGGTTCCGGGTGGCGCAGTTGCTCGACGATGTCGGTCAGTACGGGTTGCCGGTCGGTGATCGTCTGGTTGACGTAGGCGTGCGCGACCTTCAGCGCGAAGCCGGACCGTTCGTCGAGGCCGTGGCCCATCGCGACTTCGATGATCGTACGGAGCAGGGCGAGCTGGCCCGTCGTGGTGATCGACGGGTCCAGCGGGTTGAGCCGGATGCCGCCGTTCAGGGCTGCGGTCGGGTCGAGGCGGATGGGGGTGAG
Source organism: Streptomyces sp. NPDC048496 (assembly GCF_043200055.1). Lineage (NCBI taxonomy): Bacteria > Bacillati > Actinomycetota > Actinomycetes > Kitasatosporales > Streptomycetaceae > Streptomyces > Streptomyces sp. NPDC048496. The sequence goes on from NZ_JBICXB010000007.1 coordinate 3,608, forward strand.
GCCGAGCTCCTGGGCGATGAGGTTCCACTCGCCGACGCCGTCCTCGCCCTGGGCGTCGAGGACGACGACCTGGCGGTCGCGGAAGCGGAGCTGGCGGAGCACGTACGTCTTCTCCAGCGCGGACTTGCCGTTGCCCGACTCGCCGAGCACCAGCCAGTGCGGGGCGGGGAGCTGCTGACCGTACAGCTGGAAGGGGTCGTAGATGTACCCCTTGCCGGAGTACACCTCGCGGCCGATGATCACGCCGGAGTCGCCGAGACCGGGCGCGGCGGTGGGCAGGTACACCGCCTGGGCCTGGCCGGTCGAGGTACGCACGGGCAGTCTGGTCGTCTCCACCTTCCCGAAGAGGAAGGAGGTGAAGGCATCCGACAACGCGGACAGCGGATCTCGCATGGCGTGACTGCCCTCTCGGTTAGCGACGGATGCCGGTGGCGAACGGCAGGGTGTTCACAAAGGCGCGGTGGTGCTCGCGGTCGCACCACTCCAGCTTCAGATACGACTTGCCGGCCGAGGCCCGGATCGTCCGCTTGTCACGGGCGAGGGACTCGGGTGATCGCGACGACACGGTGATGTACCCCACGAGGTTCACTCCGGCCGCGCCGCTCGCGAGATCTTCACCCCGCTGGTCGAGCCTGCCGTGGGCGGCGATGTCGCGCGGGTCGACGGTCCGGTTCATCTTGGCCTGGCGGCTCGCCTCGGCCTCGTCGTTCGTCTTCTCCGTGAGCATCCGCTCGATGGCGATCTCGGTCGGTTCGAGGTCCATGCAGACCGCGACCGTACGGATGACGTCCGGGGTGTGGACGAGGAGCGGGGCGAGGAAGTTGACGCCGACGGGCGTCATCGGCCATTCCTTCACCCACGCCGTGGCGTGGCACCAGGGCGCACGTGTCGTCGACTCGCGGGTCTTGGCCTGCAGGTACGTCGGCTCGACCGCATCCAGTTCGGCGGGCCAGGCGTTGCGCTTCGTCATCGCCTGGATGTGGTCGATGGGGTGGTCGGGGTCGTACATCGAGTGCACGAGGGAGGCGAGCCGGCTCTGGCCGAGCGGCTGGCGCACCCGGATGTCGGCCTCGGCGAGGCGGGCGCAGATGTCGGTCAGTTCGCGCGCCATGACGACGGCGAGCCCGGCGTCCCGGTCGAGCTTGCGGCCTGCCTGGGGGCGGGCGGCGCGGGCCATGGCGTTTGCCTCGGCGGCCAGTTCGCGGTTGTAGTGCATGCACGCGACGAGGTAGGCGCGGTGCTGTTCGCTGGAGGTGGAGACCATCGACTGGAGCTGGTCGTACGACTCCTGCAGCCAGCCCGGGGCCGCCTTGTCGCCGCGTTGGGCGACGTCCTTCGCGTGCGCGTCGGGGTCGGCGGGCAGGGTGCGGGCGAGCATCTGAATACGGGTCACGAAGCCGTCACCGTTGGCCACATGCTTCAGCAGGGTGCCGAACCGGTCGACCAGCGCCTCCTGGTCCTCGCTGTCGCGGAGTCCGACGCCGGGGCCCTCGATCTCGATCGCCGCGGTGACGGTGCGGCGGTCGGCGTGCAGCAGTACGGCGATCTCGTCCGGGCCGAAGGGGGCGGCGAGCCAGTTGATCCGGCCGATGCCCGGGGGCGGTCCGACCTCGACCTCACGGCCGTCGCCCCGCACGCCCGCTTCCATGGCGGTGGAACGGTAGGTGGCGCCACGGCGCACGGACCGCTTGAAGCTGCGGTTGATTTCGAACCATTTGTAGAAGGTGCGGTGCTTGTACGGGACGTACACGATCGCCAGTGCCAGCAGCGGGAAGCCCGTGAGCAGCACGATCCGCAGGGACAGGACGGGGACGATCAGCCCGCTCATCATGCCGAGGAACGCGCCGACGATGATCAGCGCGATCTCGCCGGTCTCGCGGTTCTTGCCGACGATCGCGTTCGGCCGGGCCCGGCCGATGAGATACGTACGGCGGGGCGCGACCGGATGGGACTGGGTCGTCAACGCCCTCCACCTCCTGTGCTGTTGTTACCTGAATTGCCTGTACCGCCGCCCCGGTTGATGCGGCTGCTGTGCGGGGTGCCGGACGTGGGTCCCGACCCGCTGCGGGGCGGAGGTGCGGCGGAGGGGACAGATCCGCCGCCGACCCCGCTCCCGCCGGTATTGCGGGAGCTGTGCGCGGCCACACCGCCGCTGACCGGGTTCGCGGGCCTGCCGCCGCCGCTGTTGCCGCCGCCCTGTCCGCCGTTGTCGCCGCCGCTCCGGCTGCTGTGGGTCTTGATGCCCTGGGAGACGAGGGCGGCAGGGGAACTGATCAGGGCTGCGGCCTGGGCGCCGTCGGTGGCCTGCTTGCGGTTGGTGCGGGCACCCTGGATCTCGTCGCCGAAGCCGGGGACGAAGCGGTAGATCATCGCCGAGGCGAAGATCGCCAGGAGGATGATGGCGAGCCCGGAGACGACGGCGGAGAACGCGTTCGGTCCCCCGTCGGAGGAGAGCGCGCCGGCCAGCCCGAGCACGATGACGATCACCGGCTTCACCATGATCACCGCGATCATGATGCCCGCCCAGCGGCGGACATGGCCCCACATGTTCTTGTCGACGAGCCCCGAGTAGACGACGACGCCGAGAAGCGCGCCGACGTAGAGCAGGGCGGCCCGGATCACGAGCTCCAGCCAGAGCACGCCCGCGGCGAGGATCGACACGAGCGAGACGACGATCAGCATGATCGGCCCGCCGCCGATGTCGGAGCCCTTGCTCAGCGCCTCGGCGAACGAACCGAAGAAGACATCGGTCTGCCCGCCGGAGGACGACGCGATGACGTCCGTGACCCCGTCGGTCGCCGACACGACCGTGTAGAGGATGAGCGGCGTGAACGCGGACGCGAGGACGGTCAGCCAGAGGAACCCGACAGCTTCGGAGATCGCGGTGGCCACCGGAACGCCACGGATGGCGCGCTTGGCGACGGCGAGCAGCCAAAGGACGAGAGTGAGCACGGTGGAGGCGGCGAAGATGACCGCGTACTGCTGGAGGAACTTGGGGTTGGTGAAGTCGACGTTCGCGGTGCCCTTGACTGCCTCGCTGAGCTTGCCGACGATCCAGGCCGCGGCGTCGGCGCAGCCGCGGGCGAGGGAGGAGAGGGGGTCTAGGGCGTTGGTGGCGGAGTCGGGCGAGGTGGTTTTGGGGTTCCCTGCGTCGCCGTTTTCGCAGTAGTCCTTGGCCGGGCCGACGATGAGGCTGCAGTTGTCCTTGGAGGGCGAGGCCGACGGCGTGGGCGAGGGGGAAGGTGCCGCGGCAACACGGGTTGCCAGGATCACCATCGTTGCCTGGACGCTCGCCAGGACCGCACCGATCTTGACTAGGTGGCGTGAACTAGCGGGCATAGGTGAACCCTCCGTACTCCTCGGCAGCCTTGGCGATCTCGTCGGCGTTGGAGGCCGTACGGTCGGTGTTGACCGGTGCCGGTCCCTCCTTCTGGGAGAAGCTGTCGACCTTCCAGTCGTTGGCTTCCCACTGGAGTTTCAGCGTCATGGTGAACCAGTCGTTGCTGACCGGGTTGGTCGAGCTGACACCGGCTGTGCCGAATACCCCTGTGCACCACACCTCCACGGTGGTGGAGGTAGCCGAAGACTGGGTCACTTTGGTTCCGACAGGAGCAGTCCGTGAAACGTAGGTCATGCCTGCGGCGGCGTTGCCGTTCTCGTCGAGGCCGACCTTGTCGAGGAAGTTCTTGTTGTACGCCTCATTGAACTTGGCTTCGAGTTCGTCGACTTTGCTCGCGACGAAGACCTGCCGCACGATCGCGGCACGCTGGACCGGCTTGAGGATGTCGGCGGAGACGAGCGCCACCGAGTAATTTGCCGCAGCGCTCTGCGCACCCTGAGCATCGTGCGCGAACCCCGACGCGATCGAGCCGTTCTTCCCCGTCACCGGCTTCGTGCCCGTCGCAGCGGTGGGCGCCGAGCGCGCCTTGTCGCCGTCGTTCCCGCCGGACGAGGTGCCGTTGTCGCCGCCCCCGCCCAGGTTCGCGAACGCGATAGCCGTGATGAGCAGGACGACCACGCCGACCACGATGATCAGGGACCGTGAACTGCGGGCCGGCCGACGGGATCCGCCGTAGCCGTCGCCGCCCTCGCCGTCGGGGAATCGTGTACGGGTCTGGCGCGTTCCGCCGATGGTGCTGTATCCATCGTCCGTACGGCCTGAGCCCGAGTCGCTGCCGTAGCCGTGGTCGTCGCCGGCACTCATGCTGCGTAGGCCCCCTCAACCGTGTGCGATTCCGCGTAGTACGACGGTAGCCGTGCTGGTTCCCGCGCGGGCGCGGTGTGGTGACTCGACATCAGAGAGACGCAACCTCTGCCGGTGGGCACGACGGACGGATGGGGTGGAAGGGGAACGGGGCGGCGCCAGCCTCCCCGAGCAGGCTGACAGGCAGTTAGATGGCCATCCCGTAGACGATGGTGAACAGGGTTCCCAGCGATCCGATGATGAACACACCGGTCAGGCCGGCGACGATCAAGCCCTTGCCCTGTTCTGCACTGAACGTGTCGCGCAACGCCGTCGCGCCGATACGCTGCTTGGCTGCTCCCCAGATGGCGATGCCGAAGCAGAGCAGGATGGCAACGGCCATGACGACCTCGATCATCACCTTGGCTTCGTTGCCCAGGGCTCCGAACGGCCCCCACTTGGGAGCGATGCCGTTGATGATGGTGCTGATACCGCCCTTATCAGTGTCAGCTGCCAGGACCATGTAAGTCACCGCCCCTGTTGGGTAGTTCACTGCCCCTTGCCACATGGCATGGGTCACCCTCTATCTTCGCTGATGAATGCGCCCCGATACGACGCCTTGGCGCCCTCTCTTTCATGGGATCTCGCACGTTTGACCGGTCCGACCGCCCTGACCTGCGGATCGAATCGGTGTGTGACCACATGCATATGATTACTCTGTGTATCACGTAGGGTGACTCTGGGCAATCATTGCCATTTCGCCGCCCTGGCCGAGACCCGCCTCCGGTCCCTCCTCGCACCCATCGGGACAGGCAGATTGAGGGGCAGTCAGAGGACGGGGCGGCGGGGGCCCGGCGGGCGGGGCGGTGTCGTCCAGGTTTTCGGCGGCCGGAAGTCGCACCAGGATCCGTCGAAGGGAAAGGTTCCGGCCTCGGCGAGCCGAGCGACTCTGGTGCCTTCGGCGCGAATGGCCGCCGCTTCCTCGGCCGACCAGTAGACGGGGTGGCCGGTCTTCTCGGCGAAGGACTCCTCGTCCTTCCACCGCCAGGACCGGTCCGGCGCGACGTTGATGTCGAGCTCGTGGTCGGCGATGTCGATGTCGTCGCCGTGGTGGACGCGACGCTCCAGATTCACGTACCAACCGCGGAACTTTCCCCTGCGGCCGAAGAGCCAGAGCACGGAGTGTGCGGCGTCGGTGGGCTGATAGAAGAGGGCGCTGCCCATCGGCCACCGGTCGGGGACCACCGGATATCCGGTGGCAGGTCGGTCGTCCGGGGCGATGTCGCGGAGGTGTGCGCCTCCGGGGAGCTCCGTGCGCCACATGGGCGCGCCTGTCTCCATCCATACCAGCTGGCCTTCGTCCGTGCGGTCGACGAGACGTACGGGCACCGAGGCGCTCAAGTGGCCGCCTATGAAGAAGTTCCAGTGCAGAATCCGGCCCGGTACGTCGTCCGTGGTGTTGATCACGTGGGCGAGTCGGTTCATGAATCACTCCCTGCGGTCGGAGTCAGTGGTGGGGATGTGCCCGGTTTAGCCTGATCAGGAACCCGTTCAGGTGCGGGTGCCGTCGCGGGGTCATCGCGCGCACCATGTCCCGTCTCGCCGGATGTCGTGACCTGCACCGTCGCTACGAGCCGGCTCAGCGGGCCGTATCGAACTCGCGCACCACCTGTGGCAGGGCCTTGAGGACCGTCGTCGAGTGGTCGACCTCCCCGACATCGCTGAGCTGTTGGTCCGCCCCGTGGGCAATCAGCTGACGTCGGCAGTGCAGGGAGTTCGCAAAGGACACGTCCTTGTCGCCCTTGGCGTGAAAGAGGTGCACCGGGACTTCGGGCCGCCAGTCGCAGGTGGTGTCCATCACCTGCAGTCTCCGTTGCAGATTCCCCGTGGGGTTGCGCACCTGCTGGAGGAACTCCTCGGTGAACAGTTCCTTCGAGGTCGCGGGCAGCGCGGCCGCGATCTCCGACGCCTGGTGGTCGCCGTCGAACAGCGTGTCCACCGTCTTGTCGTAAGGGGCACGGAACGCCTGGTCCGGCGTGTCGTACAAGCCGTACATCCGGTTCCACGCGGTGGCGAAATAGGCGAGGTAGAGCGATGACCGGGCGACCTTGTCGTCTGCTGAGGCGGCCTCGAAACCACTCAGATCGAACGGGCCGGCGATCGGGGCCAGGACACCCAGACGAAAGTACGGGTCGACGCCCTGTTGCAGGGCCCGCCCGACCATCATCGTGGCGGGTCCACCCTGGGAGAACCCACTGACCAGTACACGCCGGTCGAGGCTGCGACCGTCCCGGCGGGCGAGGGAACGAGCCGCCCGCAACGCGTCCACCGAAGCGCTGACTGTCGCCTCCGGGTTCCCGTACGGATGGGTCCCAGGGCCCTTTCCCAGGCCGAGGTAGTCCGGTGCGGACACCGCGCGGCCCGTGATCCTCGGCCGGGCTGAACGGCCCCGTTGGTACTGCTGAAGGAGGGCAGGCTCGGGCCCTGGCCTACCATCGCCTCCATGCCCTCCGCGCTGATCCTCATCGACCTGATGCCACGCATCATCGCCCTGCCCCTTGCTCCGCACTCCGGCGAAGAGGTACTGACGCGCTGCCGTCGGTTGGCTGAGGCATTCAGGGCGAGCGATCACCCAGTGGTGCTGGTTCGAGTGGAGAGGCCGAACACAACCGAGCAGCCGCCAGGCAGCGGCTTCGCTGACGGCCTGGTCCAGCCCAGCGATGTTGTGGTCGTCAAGCGCACCGTCGGGGCATTCCATGGCACCGACCTGCACGACCAGTTGCGCAATCTGGGCGTGGACACGCTGGTGCTCGCTGGGCTGGTTACCACGATGGGGGTCGAGTCCACTGCGCGGGCCGCGAGCGACCACGGCTATGAGTTGGAGTTCGTCGCCGACGCGATGTCCGGTTTCGCTGCCGACGAGCACGACTTCACCGTGGAAAAGATCTTTCCCCGGTTCGGTGAAGTGCGTAACACGGCGGCCTACACCTGAATCAGTGGTCGTAGGCGGGGCCCGATGGGTGGGTGATCAGTGCATGGCAACAAGTCGGCGCTGATAACGCGTACCGGGGCGCTCGCCGATGCGCACGTCCCCCACCGCAGTGAACCCGTTGCGTCTGAGCACGGCCATGGACGCCAGATTGTCGAGGGTGGTGACTGCGGTGAGCGCGGAGAGCCGGTATGCCGCGGCAGCCAGGCGGCACACTTCCTCGACCGCGGCCGTTGCCACGCCGCGTCCAGCGGCGCGCTCGCCGATCCGGTAGCCGAGTTCAGCGGCCCCTTCCTCGACGTCCACAAGATTGACGCGGCCGACCAGCTCTCCCCGGTCGTCCACGACGACATGGAACTGACACACACCGGCGTCCTGTTCGGCGAGCAGTGCACGGTGACGGGCGGCGAACTCAACGAAGTACAGGTCGCCGCGATCCGGTATGGACCGTGCGAAGTACTCGCGGTTCTCCCGCTCGAAAGCCAGCAAGGCGTGTGCATGGTCGGCCCGGAGCCGCTCCAACGTCAGCATGTTCGACAGCGTACGTACTGTCGATCGCGCCCGCCCCGCAGTTCGGGTGTGGAAGACAAAGATCAAGCTGAGCGGGCACCGCAGTGGCCGGGCTGGGTACCGGCACGGAATGGGCGGGGCCCCGGACCGTCATGCCCGGGCAGCCGGGCTGTCTTCGCCACCGCGCTCCGCGAAGTGGTCGAACTCGCCGGCCATGACGCCTTTGGTGAAGGCGTCCCATTTCGTCCTCGTGGTCGTGACGATGTTGGCGGGGTCGCTTGTCTCACGGAGGTGGACGAGTTCGCCCTCGCCGAAGGCGATCTCGATCCAGGGACCGGGGCCTTCTTCGCCCTCGGGAGCGGCGCGGACCCAGGTGAGGTCGGCCCGTGCGCGCTGGTCAGCCATGGTTGGTGCCGTCCTTGACACTTCGGAGGAGGGCGGCCCAGGCAGTGGGGGTGGTGCGGAGTATGGCTCCGGTGGGGTCGCTGCTTTCGGTGACGTTGACGGTGCGGTCGCGGGCGGCGACGTGTACGCAGGAGTTCCCCTGGGCGCAGTAGGAGGACTTCTGCCAGGCGAGATCGGCCATCTTGGGTTCCTTCACAGGCTGCGGGCGATGTTGTGGATGAAGTCTCGGGACTCGTCGCTGTCGAGCGCAGTGGTTTCCATGCGGCCGAGGAGTACGCGGTACTTCTCCAGTTGAGCCTCGGCATCGAGGAAGACGGGCCCGTGCGACTGGTCGAGATTTACGGTGTCGAGCTCTGGCACCGGCCCAAGGAAGTAATAGATCGACTGTCCGGACCCGGCGTAGGTTCCTGCGGAGAACGGGATCACCTGGAGGGTGATGTGCTCGCGCTCGCTCATGTCGAGCAGGTGCCGGAGCTGATGGCGGGTCACCCCTGGGCCGCCGAACTGCATCCGCAGCGCGGCCTCATGGACGACCGCTTGGTGCGGTGTCGGCGATTTCCGGAACAGGACTGTCTGCCGCTTGATGCGGAATGAGATGCGGTGCTCGATGTCGGGCGGCGACAGCTCCGGTACGTCCTGGCGGAAGACTTCGCGCGCGTATTCCGCGGTCTGCAGAAGGCCGGGGATGTGGACGGTAACGGCTGTACGGAGTCGATGAGCATGGTGCTCGATCTCGGCCAGATCGAGCAGTGGGGCAGGCAGGATCTCCCTGTACTCCTCCCACCAGCCGCGCGTACGGTCGCCGGTCATGTCGCTCAGAGCCGCGACGAGGTCCTTGTCCGGGCAGTCGTAGTGGCAGGCCAGGGTGCGAACCCGTTCCGGGCTCACGCCGACGCGGCCCGCTTCCATGTTGCTGATCTGGTTCTGCTTCACGCCCAGTAGCTGACCGGCCTGCGTAGCGGTGAGTCCTGCGCGCTCGCGGAGTTTGCGCAGCTCACCACCGAACCGGAGTTGACGACCCGTCGGCCTTGATCTCACGGGTGTGTTCGCCTCCTTGAGCGGCTGGTCACCCACACGGGTGTCAGTTTATGGATTCCCCGGGAATCGGTTAACACATTAGCCGTTGGTCGCTACGTTAGTGCTCAGGCCTCCGCCCGGAAGTACCCCGCTCGACGGAGCGGTCTCGTCACCGGGCAATCAGAAACGCGCGATCCAACGTCCCTCCGTGATCGGAGACTTCCATGGTCCTGGCCACCGTAACGCCGCCCTGGGCGTACACCCTCCAACTTCCGCAAGATCCCCGGGCCCCGGGCATCGCCCGCGCCACCCTCCGCTCCGTACTGCGCGTGCACGGCATGGGTGATCTCATCGACACCGCCGAGCTGTTGGCGAGCGAGCTCGTCACCAACGCGTACCGCTACTCCTCGGGGCCGTACTCACTCCGGCTGCGCGACGCAGGCCGGCACCGGATCAGGCTCAGCGTCTGGGACACCAACCCGGACATCCCGCCGCCGTTCCAGGGCGGCGCAAAGGCTCCGGCGCCGCTCGCCGAGTGCGGGCGTGGGCTGCATCTCGTCACCCTGTGGGCGGACAGCTGGGGCGCGTATCCGCTGCATGGCGGGCTGCCGGGGCACGGCGGGAAACTGCTCTGGGTGGAGTGCGTGTGGAAGCCGGACTGTCAGTGGAGTGACCTGTCGTGACCGTGTGCGGCGACGTTGCTGGAGCGGCCGAGAGGGAGCCGGTCGCCCCTCCATCACCGGACGGGCATGAGGGCGACCCCCGGGCCTCAGGCTGCAGACAGCGCCTGAGGCCCGGGGGCCGGGGTCGGTGTGGTTGCGGGCTTCCCGTTCAGGTTGCCCTGCGCGCGCACCGTGCGGATGCGTGCTTCACGTCCTTGCCTCGGGCTCCGAGGTCCACGTTCCGAGGGAGATCTCGGCGGTGATGCCCGGCCCGAAGCCGGCCATGATGCCGCGCTGGCCGTGGAGGGTGGACGCCTCGTCGAACATGCGGGCCAGGGCGTCGAGTACCACCGCGCTGGCTATGTTGCCGTACTCGGTGAGCGTGGCCCGGCTGAAGCGGAACGCTTCGGGCGGCACGTCGAGGAAGCGGCTCAGGTCGTCCAGGATGCGCGGACCGCCGGCGTGGATGATGTAGAAGTCCAGCTTGCTGGCGTTCCACTGGTGCTGTTCCGCGAGGGCGCTCAGGGCCGGGGCAAGTGGCTCCATGGTTCCGGGCACGCGCTTGTCGAGCTGGAAGTGGAAGCCCGTGGACCGGACCGCGTAGGAGATCCATTCCTCGGTGTCCGGGATGATGTACGACCCGTTGCGTTCCAGATGGACTCCGGTGCCGCCCTGGCCCCGTACCACGACGGCGGCGATCCCGTCGCCGAACAAGCCGTTGGACAGCAGGGACCCCACGCCCAGATCGGTGGGCTGGTAGCAGAGCGAGCAGAACTCGCAAGCGATGACAAGCACGTTGCGGTCGGGGTACGCCGTGCAGAAGTCGTGGGCCCGGTTGACGGCTGCGCCACCCGCCGCACAGCCCAGTTGGGCGATCGGCATCTGCCGTGTCTCCGGCCGGAAGCCCATCGTGTTGATGAGCCACGCGGTCGGCGGAGGCATCATGAAGCCGGTGCAGGAGACGTAGATGATCAAGTCGATCTGCGACGGTTCGAGTTTGGCATGGTCCAGTGCCTGGCGGACGACAGCCGGGACGCGGGCCTTGGTCTGTGCCTCGTAGATTTCGCTGCGCGCATCGAACCCCGGGTGTTGCAGCACCTTTTCGATCGGCTGGATCAGATGCCGTTTCTGAACCCCGGTGTGTTCGATCAGACGGAGGACCAGATCGAGCTGCGGATGGTCGCCGTGCAGCCGTTGTGCCAGTTCGAGGGTTTCGTCGTTGGTGATGACGTACTCGGGAACTGCGATTGCGGGCTTGCAGAGTACCGCCATGGATCTCCTCCTAGCGGACGATGAACCACACGGCCGAGCCTGACCGGATGCGGGGGCAGGTATCGGCCGACGGTAGCCACTGCGGCACCGTGCGTGGAGCGGCGCGGGACACACCTTTTGGTTGCGGCGCCGAATTCGATGCCCCTGGGATGGGCATGGACGAGCCGATCGACGAATGCGCTGAAATCTCACCGTATGGGCAGATGAATTTCGGCCACACCCTGATCGGCCCTGGAAATCACGCTACGGCAGGCGGGTGAGGGTCGCACGTCGGACGGAACGCACTGTCCGGGAGCCCCGGAATCTTCCGGGTTTCCGCCCTCCGAGGGCCGATGCGGCACCACTCTGACCATGTTGTTGTCCTTGGCCACGGCGGGCGGACCGCCCGTGCCCAGCGGGTGCACGGCCGGCCCGCCCGAGGGGCCGCCCCACGGTGGGAGACGCACCGCTGCGGGGCGGCGGTCACCCCTCCCGCGGACCGGTGATCACCGGCCGGAGCGGGCCGCCCCCGCTCCGGCCGGTGCGAGCCACGAAGCCGGACACGGGGGCCGCCCTGCCGCCGGTCATCGATTCACCTGCTCTGCGGCGCCCGGGCTGCGCGCGGCAGTCCGGGCGTTCCCGCGCCATGGCCGGACCCGGGCCGCAGCGCGGTGGGTCTTCACGGGTGTCGCCCCATCGGTGGCCCGGATCGCGTGCTGCGGTCGCACGAAGAGCCTGGTGCCCTGATGGGGTATCGGCCTCACCAGGCGACGGGCAGTGCGAGCGGATAACGCCAGATCGATGTCTTGTTCCAGGTCACTTCTTCGGCCGGCTTTGCCAGCCGGAGGTCAGGGAAGCGTTTCAGGAGGGTTCCGAGTGCGACGTGGAGCTCCGTGGCGGCGAGCGGGGCGCCAAGACAGTGGTGGCCACCCCAGCCGAAGGTCATGTGGGACGGACCGGTGCGTTCCAGGTCCAGCTCGTCGGGCCGGTCGAACTTCCGGCCGTCCCGGTTGGCCGTCAGGTAGGAGACGTGCACGATGTCTCCCGCTCGGATCTTCACCCCGCTCAGTTCCACGTCCTCGGTGGCGACGCGGGGAATGCCGACGCCCTTGCGGAAGGGGATGAAGCGCAGCAGTTCCTCGATGGCCTGCGGCAGCATCTCGGGGCGGGCACGCAGCATGGCCAGCTCCTTGGGCCGCGTGAGCAGGGTGTATGCGATGTTCCCGATCTCGTATGTGGTGGTGTCCTGGCCGGTGATGAGCAGGACCATGGCCATGACGGTCAGCTCTTGATCGTCGAGGAGCTCGTCTCCGTCACGGGCGGTGGCCAGCGCGCTGATCAGGTCGTCGCCCGGGTTCTCCCGCCGCTGCGCCGTCAGCTTGGCGAAGTAGGCGCGGAGCTCGGCCTTGGCGCGTACCGCGTTGTCCCGGTTGTCGATGCCGACGTCCATCATGGTGCGCGCGTGGGCGCGCAGCTGAGCGTGGTCGCCCTCGGGAATGTCGAGGACCTCGCAAATGGTGGTCAGGGGCAGGGGAGCCGCGAGGTGCTCGAAGAGGTCGGCGGGGGAACCGTGCTCCTCCATCCGGTCCAGCAGCTCATCCACGACATGCTGGGTACGGACCCGCATGCGCTCCATGTGGCGCGGCGCGAAACCCTTGGAGATCAGGCTGCGCAGGCGGCTGCTGGCCGGTGGGTCCATCACATTGATCGCCTCGTCCTGAACGATGGGTTCAGGGGTCATCCGCGGGAAGTTCCGGCCGATGATGGCGCTGCGGCTGAAACGCCGGTCGGTGGTCACCGTGCGTACGTCGTCGTAGCCGGTGACGAGCCATGCTTCCCCGTCGCCGTGGGGCAGCCGGATGCGGGAAACGGGCGCGTCGTTCTGTAGTTGCTTGAGCAGCGGATCGAATTCGAGGGCCTCGGCGTAGTCGAATGGACAGTTCCGCGGCGTGGGGGCTGGTTCCATACGGAGCTCCAGATATCGGATCTGACGGATGGTTCATTCCCTACCGGGATGAACGGGACATAAGTGCCCGTTCGTCTTCCGTGGCACGCACCGCGCCGGGGCAATTAGTCCATTGGAATTGACCATCCCGCTGATGTGGAAGGTTCTGGCCCGTGGAAGGGGCGGGGCAGGCCGGCGTCGCGTACGCACGCCTGCGAAACGTGCCGCGTCGGTGCCCGAGGGTGCCCAGGGGCCTGGGAGCGGGTACCCGAGAGCAACCCGCTCCTCATCCCTCTTTCTCAGCCGGCCGGCACGACGTTGGTGGCGTCCACCGCGGGGCGCAGCCCTCGGGCTAGTTCGACGGCGTCGCCCACGGCCCAGAAATGGGTGAAGAACAGGCGGGGGTTTTCCGTCAGGTGGTGGTTGTGCAGCTCGACGAGCTTGATCCCGCCGCGGCGCAGGGCCCCCAGTACGTTCTGGACCTCCTCGGCGAGCATGACGCAGTCGCCGCTGAGCGCGGCCCGGCCGCCCCCCAGCGGCTGGAAGATGAACGCGCTGGTCGATCCCAGGCCGGGAGGCAGTACCAGATGGCCGTCGCAGATCGTCTCCCGACGGGCGAAGACGACCTTGTAGACCACGCCATCGGGGGAACCCTTGGCGCCCAGCGCAGCCTCGATTCCGGCAATGTCCAGGTCGTTGGGGATCGGCGGGCCGGTCGGAACCGCCGGCGGGGTCCCTGTGAGGTCGAATCCCGCGCGCAAGCCGCGCGCCAGGGCCACTTCGTCGTAGCCGTGTCCGTGGACGTGGGTCCACCAGATGTCGGGTGTCTGGGCGAGCAGATGCTTGTGGAGCGCGGTCAGGGCGATTCCGTGCGACTGAAAGGCGTCGCTCACCTGCTGCAGTTCGTCCTCGGTGACCGCTACATCGCCCATCACCATCGTGCTGCCGTCGGCGTAACGGACGAAGGACACGTGCGTGCCCAGCGCGAGCGCCGGTGTGATGACGATGCCGTCAGAGACCACGTGAAGATCCCCGCGGGGGAAGGGCGTGTGGTAGATCGTTCCCCGCAGCATGTTGCCTCCGCGGCCCAGCGTGCGTGCGACGTCCGTCCAGTCCGACTCGGTGGTGGTCACCGGCTTGACCCGCCGGTGACTCCGGTCTCCGGGCATCCCGGGCATCCCGGGCGTTCCGGGGGGCAGGGGATGAGCGGCGGCCGCCTCTGCCCCAGCTCCGGCGAGGATCGGCGCCAGCGCCGCTGCGGCCAGCACGCGCCGTCGTGACGTAGTCGCCCGTGTGTACGTGTCCTGCTGTCGATCTTCAGCCATCATCTGATCGCCTCCATGGCGAGATGAAACCATGCGAAACCGGCTGAAAGTGGATGCTCCGTCATGAGGTGGGTCCGGATGGGCCAAGCGTGTGGCACACGCTCCGGCCAACGAGGCGCAGGAGCGTCCGAAGTGGGCGACCTGTGCGGGGCCGTCGTCGCCCTCGCGGCCAAGCCCCCGCCCGGCGCTACGGCCAGCACGCAGGTCAGCCGACAGTCGCTGCTGGCCGACGTCGCGAACCTCACGGCCCGCAACAGCCGCCTGTCCGCGCACATCACCCGGCTCGAACGACGACTCTCCGAGGCCCCTGGGCCAAGCGGCTTGGGAAGCCTCCGGCCTCGGCGCCCCGGCAGACGTCGAGACACTCACCCGCCGGGTCACCGAGCTGGAACAGCAAATCCTCGACCTCCGCGCGGAACTCGACGAACGGGACGAGGAGCTCAATGCGGCACTGGCGGCCAACCGAGAGCTGATGGCCCAGGTCAACCACTGACCGCGGAAACGGCAGACTCAACTCCCATTCGGCGACGGCGAGATCCCTCGCAGCCCCTTGTAAGGAACGGGTTGGCCAGTGCGCGCGTCGAGCAGGACGCGGTCGTGCAGGGGACGTTCCAGTTTCACCGTCAGCTGCTGCATCCTCGCCTGCTTGGTGCAGATGCTGCCGTCCTCGTGGTCTTTGACGGTGGCCGACAGCACGACGCTGCCGCTCGTTTCCAGCGCGTCCACCTTCGGGCCGTCGTCGCAGGCGCCATGGAGGGCGACCACGGTCACCGAGCGCCCGTCGGAGGCGATCCGGACGAGCCGGTCGAGCGGATAGCCGGGGATGTCGCGGGCCGCCTCGATCGGAGCCAGGGGAAGTTTCGGCGGGACGACCGCTGCCTGCTTAAGAGGGGTGGCATAGCCGTCCAGGGTGAAGAGCCAGGCCGGGACCGTCGCCGGTCCACGGCTGGTGGCCAGAGTCATCTCGCCCAGCTCCACCCTGGTCACCGTGAGGTGCGGTTCTCCGCCGACGTGGGTGCCGGCCAAGGTCTTGTACGACTCGTCCGCACCCACCAGCGGCCGGGTGAGCGAGTCGCCCCCGGCCCACGTCGCTTGGCCGTCCTTGGGCCCGGTGCCGGGCAACTCGCCCCTCAGGGCGAAGTTCTGGTTCTCGTAGGCCTGCTTGTCAGCCTGGCTGCGCAGGCCGCCCCGCGGCAGCTGGACCGTTTCCCCCATGGGGTAGTAGCCGGCACGCCATGCGGCAGCTGCGGTTGAGCCGTCCCAGGCCGCGGCGACCTGCCGGGCACGGTCTGTGAGTACCTCCGCGTCACCGCCTGCCGCCGCCTGCCGGCTGCCGCAACCGGAGACGGCCGCCAGGCCGACAGCGGACAAGATGACCCCAGCAAGCAGACTGGCGGAGCGCGATGCCCTGATGCGCATGTGTCCTCCCAGACGAACGGAGCAGCAGCAAGCTGTTCTGGCCTTGTGACGTGGCCGGGCCAAAACGGGTTTCACCGGTTGCGGCAGCGGGATGGGACAACGCCGTCAGAGTGTCTACGCGGCCTGGGCCGACAATGACGCGGACGCTTTCGCCGCGCTGTACACGCAGGACGCGACCTCGGTGCTGCCCGGTTCGTACAGCGACGTAAAAGAAGCGATCCGTGCCCGGATGGCAGCCGGATTCGCGGGACCGCTCAAGGGCTCGACCGTTGTCGACGAGGTGCGGAGCGTTCGGTTCATCGGCGAGGACGCCGCCGTGGTGATCAGCCGCAGCGGAATCCTGCCGACGGGCGAGTCCACGGTCCCCGCCGACCGCTTCGTACTCGCCACATGGGTCCTGGCAAGGGCGGCCGGGCAGGGGGCGGGGGAGGGCTGGCTGGTCGCCGGATACCACAACTGCCCGGCCGGCAACGCCTGATCGCACGCCCTCCGGCGGCCCACCGATCGGGTGAAATCCCGCTGGGGTCGGGGCGGGGCTTCGGCCTTGCAATTCAGGGCCGAACGCCCACCCCGAGGGCCGACGCGCATGGCATGTCGGGTGCGCCGCCTTTGGGACAGTGCCGCTCCACGATCAAGGAGCGGGGTGAGCGGCATGGCCGCGGTGGGCCGGCAGAGGCTGAGCGATCTGGGCGGGGCGGGCGGGGCTGGTGACGGTGCGGGTGGTGGTGGCAGGGATGTGCTGAAGCACAGCGACGGCCCCTGGCTGCGGGCCGCCGGGGGAGCCGAGTCGCTGCATACGCTGCTGGGGCCGGTGAAGACCGAGCTGGATCGCGCGCACGAGGGGGTCGTGGCGGGGACCGTCGGGTTGGAGGCGCTGGCCGAACTCGGCTCCGTACGCGAGTCGTGGCAGCGGCGGATCGAAGCCGCGCGCGGCGAGTGCGGGAGCCTTGCCGGGAAACTCCGCGCCGTCGTACGGGTCCAGGGCGTCACGGACGAGACCGTGAAGTCGTCCTTCGCGCGGGCTGCGTCGCGGACCGGTGGGCAATGACCTCGAAGATCACGTGGGCCCAACTGCGCGACGTGAACTGCGCCGAACTGGAAGGCGCGGCCGACGGGTGGGGCCGGGCCAGCAACCTGGCCGACGCCAGCCGGGACCGCATCGACAAGCAGATGCTGAACGAGTTGCGCGGGACGCAACGGGGCGAGGCGGCCGACGCTGCCGTCGGGCGGCTGAGACAACTCAGCCGGAACTTCCAGTACGTGTACACGGAGTGCGGTCTGCTCCGCACCACGCTGAACAGCATGGCCCACGAAATCAGGTGCCAGCAAAGGGCGTTGCAGGAAGCGCTGGACGACGCAGAAGCACTGAAGTTCACCGTGCACCCGGACGGGTCGGTGACCTACCCGGAGGCCGGCGAGGGGCTGATCGACGGCAAGCCGATGCCGGGCGGGACGGCGACCGGGGGAGGAGTACCGGGACTGCTGCCGCCCTCGGGTCTCGTCGCCCCCAACCCGAACGTGGCCAAGGCGCAGGACATCGCCGACCGGGTGGCCAAGGTCGTGCGGACAGCGGCCGACATCGACTGGCGGTACACCCGGATCCTGCGGAATCTGAAGGCCGAGGAGGGCCTGAAGGTCCCCGACTCGACCTGGACGGACGCGGCGACGGACGCGGCAGCGGTGAGGAACGCTGCGGGCGCCTACCTGAACGAAGCCATCCCGCACGACGCGAGCCCGGCCGAACGCAAGGCGTGGTGGGCCGGGCTGACACAGGAACAGCGGGAGGAGTACCTCGCGGTGTACCCGGACCAGATCGGCAACCTGGACGGAATCCCGGCGGTCGTACGGGACGCCGCCAACCGGGACAACCTGCAGCTGCTCATCGGGAAGCTGGAAGGGCAGGAGGGGGACAAGGCGGAGACGCAGTTGGCGGGGTTGCGGGAGATTGACCGGCAGCTGCACGACGGCCGGAAGCCGCCGATGTTCCTCCTTGGGATTGGCGACGAGGGGAATGGGCGGGCGATTGTTTCTTACGGGAATCCGGATACGGCTCGCAATGTGTCAGCTTATGTGCCGGGGCTGAGCACGGCGCTGGACGAGGAGTTCGCGAAAAGCGACCTCAAGCGTGCTCGTGATACCGCAATTGGGACTCAGCGTCACGATTCTTCCAGTGCTGCCATCGTCTGGCTTGGTTATGACGCACCACAAACGCCTATGGATGATCCCCTGGGAAGCCTGGCCGTCATGGGCGATGGCAGGGCTGAAAAAGGTGGTGCAGCGTTCAATGGTTTTATGGGTGGTCTGGCAGCCACGAATGAAAACGAGAACCCGCATCTTACGGCTATCGGGCACTCCTATGGCTCACGCACCGTGGGTGCTGCTACTCAGCAAGGTGGAGGGATTCCTGGTGTGGACGACATTGTGCTAGTCGGAAGTCCTGGGGTCGGTGTGGACCATGCGGAGGATCTCGGAGTTGGGAAGGAGCACGTCTTCGTCGGAGCGGCTGAGAACGACGTGGTGACCATGCTTCCCTCCAAGCAGCAGAGCGCTGTCGGTGTCCTGGGGCTGATTGCCGGAGGGCCCTCCACTGCGTATATGGCCGGGGGTCTCGCGGATCCTGGAGATGATGACCTCTGGTTCGGCAAGGATCCGGCGAGCAAGGAATTCGGTGCTAGGCGTTTTCGTGTAGAGGAGGGTCCACAGCTGATCAGTCGCGAGGGGATCTCCATCGATGCGCATTCCCAGTATTTCGACCCAGAACGAAACGCCGTATCGGCGGACAGTATTGCACTGGTTGCCGCAGGAAAGTCCCGTGAACTCAAGATGGAGGAGCCGCGGTGAGGTGCCAGTTCAGGATCGTGACAGCAGTGGTGCTGTCGTGTGTGCCACTGTTCGGCTGCATGGCTAGTGAGAAGAGGACCGACATGAATATGCAGGGAGCGGCAGAACACGCAGACAGAATGCTCGATGCCGTATTGAACGCTATCGAGCCTGAGGTCCAGTGGGCCCATGGGCCGACGACTACGGGGAGCTGTGATATCTCCCGTAGGCGCACAGTGATGACCATTGTGTCTGCAGAGCGGCGAGGAAGTTTTCTGGGTGTCGTGGACCGCTTCTGGCGTAAGAGTGGCTACCGAATCAAGGCGATTAACAATAGTACGGAAGTGCCAGCGATCTATGCGCAGACGAATGCTGGCTTTGGGATCAGTCTCGTCTTCGGCGGCAAGGGGCAGGCCTTCTTCGAAGTCGACAGTCCCTGCGTGAAGGAATCAGACGTGGCCGAGTCCACCACCCGGCCCAACGGTCCTGCGTACGAGGACGTCTATCCCCTTCCCCGCCCCAACGTGCACTCCGACTTCTGGTCCGCCGGAGCAATCTGACGCCACATCAGGACAACGTGACCCGAACCCCCAGATGTATCGCGCACTTTGAGTCTCGCATTGGGCCCTGGGGCCCATGCCCCGCCCGGTGCCCGTGTGGTCGCATACGTGGAGTGGCGGCTCTGTCACTGCTCACTGCACCCACTCACCAGGTAGGGGACTCGCCGTGTCTGGCATACGAGGATTAGCGGTTCCGGGTGGCGTCGACGCGGATGCTGTCGTGGCCCATCCGGGCAGGCAGCCCCTGCCGAGCGCGCTGCAAGCAGTGCTGATCCTCGTCCGGGTGCTCTTCGTGGTCACCGTCGTCGGAGCGATCGACGTGTTGTCGGTGGCGACTTCGGTCGATGCGGTGGACGGTCGGCTGCTGGGCATGCTGCTGTACGCGGCTTTACCGGGCGTCACCGGGTTCGTCCTCTCGCTGTATCTGTGGACCGGTGGCGTCCGGATCCGCCGCGGACTCGTTGCCGTACACGTCTGGCTCGTCCTCGGTGCGCTGGCCACCTTGAGTGGGGACGGCGGCGTCCAAGGTGTCTTCCAGTTGGTGATACCTGCCGCCGTCGTCGTTCTTTTGTTCCTGGGGAGTTCCCGCGCCTGGTTCAGGCTCAGTCCTGAACAGCGCGTCGCGCAGAGGCCGTTCGTTCTCACGCGGGTGATCAGGGCCCGTCGTGACCGTGGCCAGACCGCGATGGAGTACCTCGGTGCGGTCCTGGTGGTCGTGGCCCTTGTGGGTGCGCTCATGGCGACGCAGGTCGGCGGGCAGCTGACCGGTGAGATCCAGAGTGCGATCTGCCGGCTGACCGGTAGTGCCTGCCCGGCGGCGGGCAGTGGGGTGGTGGCCGGCCATGGCACCGATGGCGGTGGTGGTGCCTCTGGCGGTGGCGGTACGGAGTCCGACGGTGTGGACTCCGGGGGGTCGACCGTCGCCGGAGGGACTTCTTCGCCCGGTGGGTTGGGGGCATCCGGGGGTACGGACTCCGGAGGGTCCGCAGCATCCGGGGGTACGGACTCCGGGGGATCGGGAGCCGGCGGTTCAGCGGCGTCGGGTGGTGCGGACTCGGGTGGCACGGATGCCTCGGGCGGGTCCACCGCTTCCGGCGGAGACGGCGGCAGCGCCACCCAGGCCGCCAAGGGTGGCGGCGGTTCGAGCGCCGCCGGTCACGCATCGGACGGCGGCTTCTTCACCGGGCTCGTCGGCGACGGCCTCTGGGGCGATGTCAGCGGTGCCGCGGACGCCGTTTTCCACCCCGTCACGAACGGCAGGAACCTCGGCGACCAGGTCGCCCAGTACGCGCAGAGCGCGAGCGACAAGTGGTCTCAGGGCGACCGCGCCGGTGCGGCGGGGGAGCTGATCAAGGGGGTCACCGGGGTCGGTGGCGTCGGCGCCGGGCTGCCCGGTTCAGGCTCCCGTGTCGGGGCGGCCGTGCAGGCGGACCAGCGCGACTATCTGAACGCCCGCATCCCGCGCAACGGCACTGCTGCCGGGCGCAAGGCGTGGTGGGACGGGCTCACGCAGGACCAGCGTGACCAGTACCTCGCCCTTTCCCCGGATCAGATCGGCAACCTCGACGGGATCCCGGCGGCGACCAGGGACGCGGCCAACCGGAAGAATCTGACTCAGCTGATCGGGAAGCTGTCGGGGCAGAATGACGCGAAGTCGCAGAAGCAGCTCGCCGGACTGCGGGAGATCGAGCGGCAGTTGAAGGAGAACGGGAAGCAGCCGCCGATGTACCTGCTCGGCATATCGGACGAGGGAAACGGCCGGGCGATCGTCTCGTTCGGGAATCCGGACACGTCGAAGAACGTGTCGGCGTATGTGCCGGGGTTGAACACCTCTCTGGACGAGGAATTCGCGAAGAACGATCTCAAGCGGGCCCGCGACACGGCGATCGGTGCCCAGGGGTACGAACAGTCCGGTGCGGCGATCGTCTGGCTCGGCTATGACGCGCCGCAGACGCCGGACGGGCTGAGCAGCCTGGCGGTCATGGGTACGGGGCGGGCGGAGAAGGGCGGCGTGGCGTACAACGACTTCATGAGCGGTCTGGTCGCCACCAACCAGAACAAGGATCCGCATCTGACGGCCATCGGGCACTCGTACGGTTCGCGGACCGTGGGAGCCGCTGCGCAGCATGTCGGCGGAATCCCGGGGGTCGACGACATCATTCTGGTCGGCAGCCCGGGGGTGGGTGTGGATCAGGCCGTGGATCTCGGGGTCGGTGCCGGACACGTCTTCGTCGGCGCCGCGGCGAACGACCCGGTGACCAAGCTCCCGTCCAAGCTGCAGGCCGCCGTGGGCACGCTGGGGATGCTGGCATTCGGTCCCGCTGGTGCATACTTCGCCGGGGATCTGGCCGACCCGGGGGACGACGATCTCTGGTTCGGCAAGGACCCGGCGAGCAAGGCATTCGGCGCCAGGCGCTTCCCCGTGGGCGACGGACCACCGGTGGTCAGCGGCTCCGGCCTGAGCTTTGATGCCCACTCTCTCTACTTCGATCCGGTGAGGGACGCCGTCTCGTCGGACAGCATCGCTCTGATCGTGTCGGGACACGCCGACAGGCTCAAGATGGAGGCACAGCGATGAAGCGACGGTTCCGGATCGTTGCGGTGGCCCTGGCCCTCGGCTTCTCCCTGTCCGCGTGCGGGAGCGAACACCGGGAACAAGGGGACAGCGGAGGGAAGAAGGGGCGCATGGACATGCAGCAGGCCGCCGAGCGGTCCGACAGCATGCTGGACGCGGTGCTGAAGGCCATCGATCCCGAGGTGCAGTGGGCGCACGGGCCGACGACTGCGGGGACGTGCGATGTGACCCGCAGGCGCACCGTGATGACCATCGTGTCGGCGTCGCGCCGGGCGGATTTCCTGGATCAGGTGAAGGCGTTCTGGCGGAAGAGCGATTACCGGATCAAGGCGATCAACAACGACACGGAGTTCCCGGCCGTCTATGCCCAGACGGACGCCGGGTTCGGTATCAGTGTCAGCTTCCGCGGAAAGGGGCAGGCGTTCTTCGAGGCGGACAGTCCCTGCGTGAAGGAGTCGAAGGTCGCCGATTCCACATCCAGGCCGAACGGCCCGGCGTACGAGGGCGTCTACCCCCTGCCCCGTCCCAACGTGCACTCCGACTACTGGTCCGCCGAGGCGTCCTGAAGGCGCGTCAGTGACGGGAATCCGTGCTCGGCCGCCCCGGTCGGTGACCCCGGTGAGCCTGCCTGTGCTCCGAACAACTCGCACACACCCGCGAAACCGGCCTTGAACCCGCCCCCGATGGGGGATGGTTGAGGGGTGCGGAAATTCTGGGTGGTCGGTGGGATCGGCATCGGGGTCGCCATGAGCTTCGTGGCGCTGCTCGTCGTCGGTACGTACTCCGCTGCCGCCGGCCTCGGCAGCGCCGGCAGCATCGGGGCCGTCGGGCTGGCGAAGGGGGCCGTGCCGGCGAAGTTCCAGCCGCTCGTGGAGAAGTGGGGCAACCTCTGCTCGGCCATCAACCCCGCGCTCCTCGCCGCGCAGCTGTACCAGGAGAGCGGGTGGAACCCGCGGGCCCAGAGCAAGGCCGCCGCGCAGGGCATCGCGCAGTTCATCCCCGGGACCTGGTCCGGGCACGGGATCGACGGGGACGGGGACGGGGACCGGGACGTATGGGATCCGGCCGATGCCATCCCCTCCGCCGCCAGCTATGACTGCGAACTCGCGGGGTACGTCAAGAAGGTGCCGGGGGATCAGACGGACAACATGCTGGCCGCCTACAACGCCGGTGCGTACCGGGTCATCAGGTCGGGCGGCGTACCGAAGATCGCGGAGACGCAGAACTACGTCAAGATCATCCGTTCGCTGGAGAAGAGCTTCGCCCGGCCTGTCGGGCGGGTCGAGCCCTCGCGGCAGGCGGCCGGGGCAATCTACTTCGCGCAGAAGAAGCTCGGCACGAAGTACCTGTGGGGCGGGAACGGCACGGCTGAGCAGGGTGGACGGTTCGACTGTTCCGGGCTGACGCAGGCCGCGTACCGGACCGTGGACATCGAGCTGCCGCGAGTGGCGAACGACCAGTACAACGCCGGGCCGCACCCCTCACGGGACGAGCTGCTCCCCGGCGACCTGGTCTTCTTCTCGGACGACCTGACCAACTCCCGGGCAATCCACCACGTCGGGCTGTACGTCGGCGGCGGGTACATGATCAACGCGCCGTACACCGGGGCCGTGATCCGCTTCGACAAGATCGACACGCCCGACTACTTCGGTGCGACACGTGTGACGAAGGACGGCGCCGCGGCACTCCCGACCGCCCAGCCGGCGGCGTGACAAAGAGTCGGCCGTGGCCGGAACTCTCCGTGAAGCCTGGGCCCTGAGCTGCGACGACGAGTCTCTCTTCGATAACGTCATGGTGATCATTCGGTGGAGAGTGGAACGTACACGCGGAGTGCGTCGTTCCCTGGACGGGGACAGCATGCGCACTGACCATGCGGCGCTGGCCGGCACAGTCGCGTACTTCACGCAGCAGTGATCGAAGCAGTGGTCGAACCGAACACGGGGGTTCGTCAAATGCGGTGCACACGGGTGTGCGCCGCGGCAGCAGACAAGGCAAGGGGCCGCAGCAGATGGCTGGACTCGCACTCGATGCGTCGAACCCCGACGTCAGCCTGCTCTACGACATCAATGGGCTCGCGAAGTCCGCTCCGACCTGGTTCGACCGGGTCATGGAGTTCGTCGGCGAGTACGGGATCATGCTCGGCATGGTCCTCGTGGTCCTGTGGTGCTGGTGGAGCGTCCGCCGGCGCGGCACGGTCGAGGACTCGGTGACCGCGGTCGTCGGGATCGTCTGGGCACCGCTCGCCGCCGGGATCGCGCTGCTCGTCAACATTCCGATCCGGGACTTCGTGGAGCGGCCGCGCCCGTTCCGCGACCACCAGGGCCTGGATGTCCTGGTGTCGGGGAAGAACGACTTCTCGTTCGTGAGCGACCACGCCACGATGGCGATGGCCCTCGGCGTCGGGCTGTTCGTGGCCAACCGGAAATTCGGGCTCGCCGCGATCGCCCTCGCGTTGGTGGAAGGGTTCTGCCGGATCTACATGGGGGTCCACTATCCGACCGACGTCATCGGCGGATTCGCGCTCGGCACGGCTGCTGCACTGCTGCTCGCCCCGCTCGCGATGGCGCTGCTGACGCCGGTCGTCGCCGCCGTCTCGCGGTCGGAGCGGGTGGGATGGCTCGTGCGGTCGCGGCGGCCCGTGCCGGCCGCGGCCGAGGGGCGCCCGCTCGGGATCCCGGAGCCGCGCCCGCGGGCGGGCGGCGGTGGCGAGAAGGATCTGGCTGCCTGAAGGCGGTGCGGCCGAGGGAGAACCGGGGGGCGTTCGCGCCCCCCGGTTCTGCTTTACAGCGCCTGCGGGAAAGTGAAGAGGCGCTCGGGGTCGTACTGCTTCTTCACCCGGGTGAGCCGGTCGGCCGCCGTTCCGTAGTACGCCTGCCGCCAGTTGGTCAGCGTCGGGTCCGTGTAGTTCTGGTACGCCGCCCCGGACGCGTATCGGCGCAGCGCCCCGTGGGTGTTTTTCAGCCACTCCTGTTGGGCCGTGCCCGCCGTGCCGGGTCGCCAGGCGGCGATGTACTGGGCGAGCATCCGTGAGCGGCGGTGGACGAACGCCGTCGCCCGCGGGTCGACCCGGTTGATCGCCCCGCCGAGCGCGGTGAGCGCGATCGATCCGCCGCCGCCGCTCGGGGTCACGCCGATCCGGGTGAACGCCTCGGTCCGGTCGAGCAGGGCCCGTATGCCCGCCGGGGACAGGGAGTGGTCGAAGAAGCCGGACGCGGCGGCGTAGGTCTCGCGCTGGAGCGCGCCCTGCGGGGTACGGCCGGGTGTCGTACCCGGCAGCCGGCACTGCGCGTCACTGATGCCGGAGCAGCCCGCGTACACCAGCATCGCCTCCTCGTAGCTGCGACGGCGCAGCGACACCGAGGACGCCGGTGCGCCGATCCGGTCGGCGAGACGGTCGACGGTGTTCTGGAGGTCGCCGTAGGTCCCGAGGCTGAACGCGGCGACCGACACGGTCGGGTGGCCGCCGCCCGGTCCCGCCGCGAGATGTGCGGAGGACCAGATCTCGTCCGGCTGGTCCGGGCCCCACTTCTGCCAGGCGGCGATGACGGACCGGGCGCGCGACCACGGCCACGACATGTACGCGGTGACGGTCTGCGGGGCCGGGCGGGTGCGGAACGTCAGCTCGGTGACCACGCCGAAGTTGCCGTTGCCCGCGCCGCGCAGCGCCCAGAAGAGGTCGGGGTGGTGCTTGGCGTCGGCGGTCACTGTCTTGCCGTCAGCGGTGACGAGCGTTGCCGCGGTGAGGCTGTCGCAGGTCAGGCCGTACGCGCGGGACGCGACGCCGTGGCCGCCGCCGAGTGTGAGACCGGAGATGCCGACCGTGGGGCAGGAGCCTCCGGGGATCGTCAGCCCGTGCCGGGCAAGACCCCGGTAGACGTCGATGAGTTTGGCGCCCGCGCCGACGGTGCCGTCCCGGCCGACCCGGGAGAGTGACGAGACGTCAATGACCAGGCGCCCATTGCCGCTCGACCAGCCCGCGTAGGAATGGCCGCCGCTGCGGATCGAGACGGGGGTGGAGCTGCGGCGGGCGAAGGCCAGGCACTCACGGATGTCCGCCTCGTGCCGGACGTACGCGACGGCTGCCGGTTTCTGGCCGTCGAAACGGGTGTTGTAGAGCTGGCGGGCCGTCCGGTACGCCGCGTCCTCGGGGCGCACGAGGGTGCCGTCGAGGCTCTTGGCCAGGGCGGGCCAGTTCGCCTTGCCGGTGGTGGCTGACGGTGAGCCGGCTGATGCGGGCGACGTGCGGGTGACGGTGGCCGTGGTGGCGTCCGAGGAACCCGTGCCGGTGCCTTGGCAGGCGGTGGCCGTGGCGCCGGCCAGGGCTGTTGCCGCGCCCGCGGTGAGCAGGGTGCGGCGGTTCGGCAGGTTCATCGGGCCTCCGGGTCATGGCCTCGCGGGTCGATCGGTCGGGCGACCGTCGGGTGGATCGGTTGTCGGTGATCTGTGATCTGTGATCAGCGGGCGGTGCGGTGTTGCTCGGCGTCGGTGCGGGCGCGGTCGCGGGAGCGACGGGCCGGGCCGGTCCATCCGCATCCGCAGCGGGCGATGCAGAACGAGCCGCGTTCGATGGTGAAGGGCTCGTGGGCGGGGGGCGTCAGCGGGGTGGCGGGAGCGGTCGGCGTGACCTCCGCGGTGTGTTGGTCGTACACGCGTCCACGGTACTGGGGACGGGCACCCGTCCGTGCGACCCACGAGGACGGCGTGACGGGGGACACGGGTGGTCGTTATGCGGGGCGGGTGGGGGGGCTCGGGCAAGCGGTACGTCGTTGAGGGTTGGCAGGCGATGGTGGTGCGGCAGCACAGGTCCGGAGGCGGGGCGCGCGCTGTCTGCGCCCTCGCCGTGGTGGGCGTGATGGCGGCGGCCGCCGGATGCTCGGACAGCGGTGGCCGGGGCGGGACCGACGCCGGCGGCCGGAGCGTGGTGGACGAGCGGGGTGGGGGCGATTCCCTCGATGTGATCCACCGGGCGGCCGCGGTGCTCGCCGGGGCAGGGGGCGGGAATCGGCCAGGGAGCCGGGACGTCGCCGGGAGCGCCGAGGTGCGTACGTCGATGGAGACCGCGGCAGGCGGGACGCGGGTGACGATCACCGGCCGGGGGACGTACGACTTCCGCAGGCAGCTCGGCCGGCTCACCGTGGTGCTGCCGAAGGACGCCGCGGGCGAGTACGAACACCGCCCCATCACCGAACTCCTCACCCCCGGTGCGCTCTACATGAAGAACCGTGGTGCCGGAGTCCCCGCCGGCAAGTGGGTCAGGGTCGACACGACGGCCCTGGCGGACGGCAATCTCGTCACGGGCGGGGTCACCGATCCCATGGCGGCCGCCGAACTGCTGCGCGGGGCGGACAAAGTGACGTACGTGGGGGAGAGCGAGCTCGCCGGGGTCATGGTCCGGCACTACCGGGGGACCACGGACCTCGGACGCGCGGCGCGGACCGCTTCGCAGCGATCGCGTGGCGCACTGGCCGCGGCGGCGAAAGGGTTCCGCACGGACGCGGTGCGGTTCGACGCGTATCTGGACGAGGCGGGGCGGCTGCGGAAGGTGCGGCACCGGTTCAGTTTCGCCAACGAGGGACCGGCGGTGCAGGTGGTGTCGACGACGCTGCTGTTCGGGTTCGGGGCGCCCGTGGATGTGCGGCTTCCGGACGATCGCGACATCTACACCGGGCAGATCGAACAGGGGCAGCGGTAGCGGCGGGGGAGGCGGCGGGCCGGGTGCGTAGGCATCCGGCGGGGCCGAAATGGTCCGTCCGTGCCATGCGCGGCGCGTGGTCCGCTCCCTACGCTAGGAAGTCGGCGACGGCAGTGAGAGGTGACGTACGTGGTGACGCTCAGCACTCGGACCGTTCAGGACCATGTGGCCCTCGCCGAGATCGAGCTATGCGGTGAGCTGATGATCGCGGCGTCGGCCGCGATCGGGGAACGGCTCAGTGCGGACCGTATCGACGAGGTGCTCAACGTCGGGGCGGGCACCGAACGCACCGCCGTCCCCCGGCAGGGTGACCACCGGGGATGACGGACGAAAGCGCACGTCAGGCGGCGCCTCGGACGGTGCCCCACGAAGTGCGACCGCACACCGTGCGACCTCCCGCGGTGCTGCCTCAGGTGCGGAGCAGGCGGGCGATGGCCTTCGTGGCTTCCTCGACCTTCGCGTCGATCTCCTCGCCGCCCTTGACCGCCGCGTCCGCGACGCAGTGGCGCAGATGCTCCTCGAGAAGCTGGAGCGCGAACGACTGGAGCGCCTTGGTGGACGCCGAGACCTGCGTGAGTATGTCGATGCAGTAGACATCCTCGTCGACCATGCGCTGCAGACCACGGATCTGGCCCTCGATCCGGCGCAGCCGCTTGACGTGGTCGGCCTTCTGGTGGTGGTAGCCGTGTACGCCGCGGTCGTGGTCGGTGAGGATCTCCGCCGTTTCCTCGGTGGGTTCCGTTGCCTCTGTGGTCTCGGTGGTGGTCATTGCTGCCTCCCGTTTTCCCTTTACCCTGCGCTTTACATACCCCTGGTGGGTATATCTTAACGAATTCGGCTGAACCGTGACCGGGGGCCCGTGCTGATCACACTGTTCGATGCGCGACACTGAAGAATGCCGGTTAGCCGTGGCCGGATGATGCGCCTAGCATCAGCCTGACCGAAACCAAAGCATCCCGAGGACCCCACGTGCGCTTTCGTCTGACCCCCAGGGAGACGAGCTTCTATGACATGTTCTCCGCATCCGCGGACAACATCGTCACGGGCTCGAAACTCCTCATGGAACTGCTCGGGGCGGACTCTGCCTCCCGAGTCGAGATCGCGGAACGTATGCGGGCAGCGGAGCACGCAGGGGACGATGCGACCCACGCGATCTTCCACCAGCTGAACTCCTCTTTCATCACGCCGTTCGACCGCGAGGACATTTACAACCTCGCATCGTCGCTCGACGACATCATGGACTTCATGGAGGAGGCCGTCGACCTGGTCGTGCTGTACCAGATCGAAGAACTCCCCAAGGGTGTCGAGCAGCAGATCGAGGTGCTGGCGCGGGCGGCCGAGCTGACCGCCGAGGCGATGCCCAACCTGCGCACGATGGACAACCTCACCGAGTACTGGATCGAGGTCAACCGCCTGGAGAACCAGGCCGACCAGATCCACCGCAAGCTGCTCGCCCATCTCTTCAACGGCAAGTACGACGCCATTGAGGTGCTGAAGCTCAAGCAGATAGTGGATGTGCTGGAAGAGGCGGCCGATGCGTTCGAGCACGTCGCCAACACGGTGGAGACCATCGCGGTCAAGGAGTCCTGAACCACGTGGACACCTTTGCGCTGATCGTGACCATCGGTGTCGCGCTCGGCTTCACCTATACGAACGGCTTTCACGACTCGGCGAACGCCATCGCCACCTCGGTCTCCACCCGGGCGCTGACCCCGCGGGCGGCCCTGGCGATGGCCGCGGTGATGAACCTCGCCGGTGCCTTCCTGGGACAGGGAGTCGCCAAGACCGTCAGTGAGGGCCTGATCGCGACGCCCGAGGGGCAGAAGGGGATGGGAATCCTCTTCGCCGCCCTTGTCGGCGCGATCATCTGGAACCTCGTCACCTGGTATTTCGGTCTGCCCTCGTCGTCCTCGCACGCGCTGTTCGGCGGCATGGTCGGTGCGGCGCTGGCCGGCGGAACGCTGGTGCACTGGGACGGGGTGCTCGACAAGGTCGTCATCCCGATGTTCGTCTCGCCGGTCGTCGGTCTGGTCGTGGGCTATCTGGTGATGGTCACGATCATGTGGCTGTTCCGGAAGACCAACCCGCACAAGGCCAAGCGTGGATTCCGCATAGCGCAGACGGTCTCGGCGGCAGGCATGGCGCTCGGGCACGGTCTGCAGGACGCGCAGAAGACGATGGGCATCGTGGTGATGGCGCTGGTCATCGCCGGTGTCGAGAGTCCGAGCGACCCGATCCCGGTCTGGGTGAAGATCGTCTGCGCGCTGATGCTCTCGCTGGGCACGTACGCGGGTGGCTGGCGGATCATGCGGACGCTCGGCCGGAAGATCATCGAGCTGGACCCGCCGCAGGGATTCGCCGCGGAGACGACCGGGGCGTCGATCATGTTCGGCTCGGCCTACCTGTTCCACGCGCCCATCTCCACGACGCATGTGATCACCTCGGCGATCATGGGTGTGGGGGCCACGAAGCGGGTCAACGCGGTGCGGTGGGGGGTCGCGAAGAACATCATCCTCGGGTGGTTCATCACGATGCCGGCCGCGGCACTGGTCGCCGCCGCGAGTTACGGGGTCGTCGTTCTGCTGTTCGGGTGAGTGACGCCCCCACGGGCTTGAAGTGAAAGGGGTCCGCCCCCGCTCCCTTGTGAGGAGCGGGGGCGGACCCTTCGCCTTGGGGGTGGCACCGCCATGCAGCACCCCAAAGGCTGTCTGTGAACGGGGCCGGTTCGCCGGAGGGGTGTGGTGGGTTCGCCGGTGGAAACCCACCACCGGCAGTTACCATCCACGCCCCCGGCCCGGGCCGACCCCGTACCCGGGTGACCTGGTCACCCGAAGCGGCCGGAGATGTAGTCCTCCGTCGCCCGGACCGACGGGTTGGAGAAGATCCGTTCCGTCTCGTCTATCTCCACGAGCTTGCCGGGCTTGCCGACCGCAGCGAGGTTGAAGAACGCCGTGCGGTCCGAGACACGGGCCGCCTGCTGCATGTTGTGCGTCACGATGACGATCGTGAAGCGCTCCTTCAGCTCGCCGATCAGGTCCTCGATGGCGAGGGTGGAGATCGGGTCCAGGGCGGAGCACGGTTCGTCCATCAGCAGCACATCCGGCTCGACCGCGATCGCGCGGGCGATGCACAGGCGCTGCTGCTGGCCGCCGGACAGGCCGGAGCCGGGCTTGTTCAGGCGGTCCTTGACCTCGTTCCAGAGGTTGGCGCCACGGAGAGACTTCTCGACGACGTCCGCCAGCCGGCTCTTCTTGTACGAACCGTTCAGCTTCAGGCCCGCCGCGACATTGTCGAAGATCGACATGGTCGGGAAGGGGTTCGGCCGCTGGAAGACCATGCCGACCGTGCGGCGCACGGTGACCGGGTCGACGTTGGACCCGTACAGGTCCTCGTTGTCCAGCAGGACCTTGCCCTCGACGCGGCCACCGGGGGTGACCTCGTGCATCCGGTTCAGAGTGCGCAGGAAGGTGGACTTGCCACAGCCGGACGGGCCGATGAAAGCCGTCACGGAACGGGGCTCCACGGTCATCGAGATGTCCTCGATGGCGAGGTGTGAGCCGTAATAGGCGGACAGGCCGCTGACGTCGATGCGCTTGGCCATCTGAATCACTGCTTCTTTCTGTTGGCCGCGTCAGCGGCCGGCCACGCGGCGGAGCCGCATATTCAGTGCTGTGGGGCTTTCCAGCGGGCGATACCGCGGGCCACCAGGTTGAGGATCATGACGAAGGCGATCAGGACCAGAGCGGCCGCCCAGGCGCGGTCGTACGACGCCTCGCTGCCGATCTTGTACTGCTCCCAGATGTAGAAGGGGAGCGACGACTGCGCGCCTTGGAAGGGATTGGTGTTGATCAGCTGGCTACCGAAGACCAGCAGCATGATCGGTGCGGTCTCGCCGGCGATCCGGGCGATCGCGAGCATCACACCCGTGGTGATACCGCCGATCGCGGTGGGCAGGACCACCTTCAGGATGGTGCGCCACTTCGGGATGCCGAGGGCGAGTGATGCCTCGCGGAGCTCGTTCGGGACGAGCTTGAGCATCTCCTCGGTGGAGCGGACCACGACCGGGATCATCAGGATCGTGAGCGCCAGCGAACCCATCAGGCCGGACGGCTGGAGCTTCGCCATCAGCATGATCGACAGGATGAAGAGACCGGCGACGATGGACGGGATACCGGTCATCACGTCGACGAAGAACGTCACGGCCTTGGCGAGCGCGCCCTTGCCGTACTCCACCAGGTAGACGGCGGTCAGCAGGCCGATCGGGGCGGAGATCAGGGTGGCGAGGCCGACCTGCTCCAGGGTGCCGATCAGCGCGTGGTAGACGCCGCCGCCCGGCTCCATGCCGAGCACACCCGCCATGGAGTGGGTGAGGAAGTAGCCGTTCAGGACCTTCGAGCCGCGGCTGACCGTCGTCCAGACCAGCGAGGCCAGCGGCACGACGGCGAGGAGGAAGCACACCCAGACGATGCTGGTGGCGAGCCGGTCCTTGGCCTGGCGCTGGTTCTCGACGACCGACGTCGTGACGTACGAGATGACGACGAAGAGCACTGCGGAGAACAGGCCCCACTGGATGTGGCTCTGCCAGCCCGCGGCCGCGCCGATGCCGACGCCGAGCACGAGCGCGGCGCCCGCGAAGGCGGCCGGGGCCCAGCGGGGGAGCGCCCGGCTGCTGAGGCTGTTCCGGGAAGCGGCCGCCGTGGGGGTGGGGCGTTCCTGTATGCCGGTGTTGGCTGCCTGGCTCATGCGTTGGCCCCCGAGTACTCCTTGCGGCGGGCGATGATGAGCCGGGCCGCGCCGTTGACCAGCAGGGTGAGGATGAAGAGGACGAGGCCGGAGGCGATCAGGGCGTCGCGCCCGAACTGGTCGGCCTCGTCGAACTTCGCGGCGATGTTCTGGGCGAACGTTCCGCCGCCGGGGTTGAGCACATGCGCCGAGATGACGAAGCTCGGCGACAGGACCGTGGCGACGGCCATCGTCTCGCCGAGTGCGCGGCCCAGGCCCAGCATCGACGCGGAGATCACGCCGGAGCGGCCGAAGGGCAGCACCGAGAGGCGGATGACTTCCCAGCGGGTGGCGCCGAGAGCGAGGGCGGCTTCCTCGTTCATCTTCGGGACCTGGAGGAAGACCTCGCGGCTGACGCTCGTCACGATCGGCAGGATCATGATCGCGAGCAGGATGCCGACGGTGAAGAGCGAGCGGGCGACGCCGACCTCGGTCTTCTCCAGGACGTACGTCCAGCCGAAGAACTGGTCGAGCCAGAGGTTGAGCCCCTCCAGGTACGGGACCAGGAAGAGGGCGCCCCAGATGCCGTACACGATGCTCGGCACTGCCGCGAGCAGATCGACGACGTACGCGAGGGGTGCGGCCAGCTTGCGCGGCGCGTAGTGCGAGATGAAGAGGGCGATACCGACAGCGATCGGAACCGCGATGGCCATCGCGATGATCGAGCTGACGATCGTGCCGAAGAGCAGGACCGCGATACCGAAGACCGGCTTGTCGCCGACCGGGTTCCAGTCCAGCGTGGTGAAGAAGTTGCCCTCGTCCTGGGAGACGGCGAGGGTCGCGCGGTACGTGAGAAACACGGCGATCGACGCCATGATCACGAGCAGCAGAATGCCTGAGCCCCGCGAGAGGCCCAGGAAGATTTTGTCGCCCGCGCGTCCGGGGGCCTTGGGCCTGGCGCGCTTGCGCTGCACCGGGAGCACCGGTGGCGTGTCTATCGGTGTGGTGGAAGCCATGGTCTTTCCGGTCTGTGTGGGGGAGCGACGTGCTCCCCTGGCGGCGGTGCACCGGATGGGGGTGGTGCCGACGGGCCGGTCCGGAGGGGTGCACCGGGCCGGCCTGTCGGGTGTTGCTGGTGGAGCTGGGTTTCAGCTGGCGTTACTGCTGTTGCTTCTGGTTACTTGAGGGACGCGATGGTGTCGCGGACCTTGGCGTTGATCTCGGTCGGGATCGGCGCGTAACCGGCCTCGGTGAGGACCTTCTGGCCCTCGTCACTCGCGGTGTAGTTCAGGAAGGACTTGACCGTGGGGAGCGTCTCGGCCTTGTTGCCCGTGTCGCAGACGACCTCGTAGGTCACCAGGACGATCGGGTACGCACCCTCGGCCTTGGTGGTGTAGTCGAGGCTGAGCGCCAGGTCCTTGCCGGTGCCCTTGATCTTGGCGGCGGCGATGGCCTTGGAGGCGTTCTCCGAAGAGGCCTTGACCGGGGCGGAGCCACCGGTGTTGATGTCGACCGTGGAGATGGACTGCGACGAGGCGTACGAGAGCTCGAAGTAACCGATCGAGCCGTCGACCTGCTTCACCTGGGCGGCGACACCGGCCGAGCCGGACGCGGCCTGGCCACCGGGGGCCGGCCACTTCTTCTCGGGCTCGTACTTCCAGTCGTTCGGCGCGGTGGCGGCGAGGTACTTGCCGAGGTTCTGCGTGGTGCCGGAGTCCTCGGAGCGGTGGAAGGCCTGGATCGCCTTGTCCGGCAGCTTCGCGCCCTTGTTGAGCTTGGCGATCGCCGGGTCGTTCCACTTCTTGATCTTGCCGTCGAAGATCTTGGCGAGCGTGGGGGCGTCCAGCGTCAGGCTGTCGACACCCTCGAGGTGGAAGCCGATCGCGATGGGGCCGCCGACCATCGGGAGGTTGATGCCCTGGCCGGTCTTGCAGACCTTCTTCGAGTCCGCGACCTCTTCGGGCTTCAGCGCCGAGTCGGAGCCGGCGAAGCCGACCGTGCCCTGGTTGAAGGCGATGATGCCTTCACCGGAGGACGACGACTTGTAGTTGACCTCCACGCCCTTGCAGCCGGCCATGTAGTTCTTGACCCAGAGGTCCATGGCGTTCTTCTGCGCGCTGGAGCCGGAGGCGAGGAGCTGGCCCTTGGCGTCGTCGCACTTGACGTTCGACGCGGCGCTCGTCTTCTCGCCGCTGCCGCCGGTGGCGCTGCCGCTGTTGTTGTCCGAACCGCACGCCGTGAGGACCAGGGCGCTGGAGACGGCGAGGGCACCGAGCGCGGTGGCACGAAGCCGGTTCTTGCGCTGAAGCTTCACTTTCGGGTTTTTCCTTCCAGGAGCCGCCGAGGTCTTGTTCGTTCTACGACGGCGTGCGATGTGATGGGTGGTGCGGCGTCTCGCCGCGCACCGTGCATTGCCGAAGTTAGGCAGAACAGGTGAAGTGGCTTGCGGGGGAGAGTGAACAGAAGGTGAACCGTGGCGGGCGGCCTGGTTCTCGCCGCGGGGCCCCTGGGCGGGGCGGGGCCCCTGGGCGGGGCGTTGCGTGGTGCCCCGGTCCGGGGCGGGGGTTCTGTCCTCAAGCGCCGGACGGGCTGGATGTGCGGGCTTGCCGCGTCCGGCGGGTTCGGGCCCACGGGGGTGGGCGGTTCCGTCCTCAAGCGCCGGACGGGCTGGAGGTGTGCGTCTGGCCCCGTGGTGGTGCCGTCGCCTGCCCGGTGGGTGGTGGTCCGGGGCCCCTCCGGGGTGTCTCCTCGGGCGACGAACGTTCGGCGGGTACGCGAGGGGAGCCCAGGTCTTTGTTCGTCGCCCTGCGGGGACTCCCCTGCACGGCCCCGGACCGGCCGTCCCGCGGGTGCGGCCCGGTACGCCCCGTTGCCGGGCAGCACACTCAAGCCCGTCCGGCGCTTGAGGACGGAACCCCGCCCCCCGGACCCGGGGACGAGAACCACACCGCCCGCCGGGGCGTTACGGCTGCTCGCCCGCCGCGCGAAGAGCGTCGAGGAGGACTGTGACCAGTTCCCTGTCTCTCTCGTGCGTGAGGCGCCCCCGTGCCGCTGGGGGAGGCAGCCAAAGCATCCGGTCCACTTCCCTGCTTGGCGCGAACGCTCCGCCGGTGGCTTGAGCGGCCCAGTAACGGACTTCCTTGGGGCGGCCCTCGACCAGGTATCGGGCAGTCGGTAGGGCGGCTCCCAAGTCGCACGTCATACCGGTTTCCTCGCGGACCTCGCGTATCGCGGCATCCCGGAACGCCTCGCCAGGCTTGAGCTTGCCTTTTGGGTGGGACCAATCTGACCACTTAGGCCGATGGATTAGGGCAAGCTCGATTCCGTCGGTGAAAGGGGACCGGCGCCACAGCACGCACCCCGCGGCCTGCACGGTCCCGCCGCTCATGGCGCGGTCACAGCCGCCGTCGTGTACGGCCAGGCCTCCCGGAACACCCCGCGGGCGGCCTCCACCTCGTGCCGCTGGTCGGCGTGGAGCACCCCCAGGGCGTACGCGGTGGCCGGCGCGATCCTCGGCGTACGGGCCGCCGATGCCGCCGCCGCGGCGGCCTCCGCCGCGTCCCGGTGCAGGTCGAGCGCGTGTCCGGGGGCGGCCAGGACCGGGTCGGGGGCGCCGCGTACCACCTCGTGGGCGTACCGGTGCAGTCGTAGTAGAAGGCGGGCCTGGTGCCAGGGCGCGTCGTGCGCCTCGTTGTACGGCTCGACCGTCTCGTCGGACGGGAGCGTGGCCACCGCACCGAGCAGCCGCTGCTCGGCCCGGTCCGCGGGCCCGTGCAGCATCTCGGCCGCCGGGGCCGTGGCCGCGGTGGAGAGCGGGACCTCGGAGGCGAGCAGGGCGACCGCGTCGGCGACCGCGTGGAACCGGGACGAGCCGAGCGCCTGGAGGGCCGCCGAGTGGGCGCGGGTCCTGGCGAGGGTGAGCTGCCGTTCCAGAAGCGCTCCGGCCCGGGCCGCACCGACGCCGAGTGCGGCCCGTTCCTTGGCCTGCGCGGCGTCGTGCTGGATGAGATCGAGATCGGTGCCGGAGGCGGCCCGCTGGGTGCGGGGCGGCGGCAGCGACGTGCCGGACAGGACGTGCAGCGCTTCGAGGAGCCGGGTCAGCCGGGTCGCGTACGCGTGCTCGCGGGCCAGCGTGCCGGAGAGCCAGGCCAGTTCCGTACGGAGCTGCTCGGCCCAGCCGGGTTCGAGTGCCGACCGGAAGGTGTGCAGGGTACCGCTGATGCGGCGGGCCGAGCGGCGCAGTGCACCGGCGGCCTGCTCGGCGGCGAGTGTCCCGGCGTCCGTGGGGGCGCTGTTCTCGCGGTGCAGGCGCAGGCTGCGAAGGAAGTTCGCGGCCTGTTCCTGCAGGTAGGGGGCGAGGACCGCGCCCGCGGACAGGTCCGTCCGGGTCGTCGTCTGGTGGTCAGGGCGTCGCACGCCGGCGCCTCCGGGCGTCAATGAGCATTTCCTGTACGTTCCGCAGCGGCTGGCCGTCCCCGTCCGTGGCGTGCCGGTTCCAGTTCCCGTCGGGACCGAGGTGCCAGGAGGAGGTGGTGTCGGCCATGCCGGTCTCCAGGAGCCGGCTGAGCGCGGCACGGTGAGCGGGGTCGGTGACCCGGACCAGTGCTTCGATCCGGCGGTCGAGGTTGCGGTGCATCATGTCGGCGCTGCCGAACCACACTTCGGGTTCGCCGCCGTTGCCGAACGAGAAGATCCGGGAGTGTTCGAGGAAGCGGCCCAGTATCGAGCGGACCCGGATGTTCTCGGAGAGGCCGGTGACGCCGGGGCGGATCGCGCAGATGCCGCGTACCCAGATGTCCACCGGAACGCCCGCCTGGGCCGCCCGGTAGCAGGCGTCGATGATCGCTTCGTCGACCATCGAATTGACCTTGAACCGTACGTAGGCGGGGCGGCCGGCCCGCTGGTGCGCGATCTCCTTGTTTATCCGGGAGATCAGCCCGTCGCGCAGGGACCTGGGGGCGACGAGGAGGCGGCGGTACGTCTCGCGGCGGGAGTAGCCGGAGAGCCGGTTGAAGAGGTCGGAGAGGTCCGCCCCGACCTGCGGGTCGGCGGTCAGCAGGCCGAGGTCCTCGTACAGCCGTGCGGTCTTGGGGTGGTAGTTGCCGGTGCCGACGTGCGAGTAGCGGCGCAGCGTGTCGCCCTCCTGGCGGACGACGAGGGAGAGCTTGCAGTGTGTCTTCAACCCGACGAGGCCGTAGACCACATGGCAGCCCGCCTCCTCCAGCTTGCGCGCCCACTTGATGTTGGCCTGCTCGTCGAAGCGGGCCTTGATCTCGACGAGTACGAGGACCTGCTTGCCGGACTCGGCGGCGTCGATCAGGGCGTCGACTATCGGCGAGTCGCCCGAGGTCCGGTACAGCGTCTGCTTGATCGCGAGCACGTCCGGGTCGCTCGCCGCCTGCTCCAGGAACGCCTGGACGGAGGTGGAGAACGAGTCGTACGGGTGGTGCAGCAGCACATCGCGTTCGCGCAGCCCGGCGAAGACGTCGGGCGCCGAGGCGGACTCGACCTCGGCGAGATCACGGTGGGTGCCCGCGATGAACCTGGGGTACTTCAGCTCCGGGCGGTCCAGTGACGCTATGCCGAACAGCCCGGTGAGGTCGAGCGGTCCGGGCAGCGGGTAGACCTCGGCGTCGGACACCTTCAGCTCGCGGACCAGCAGGTCGAGCACGTACGGGTCGATGGACTCCTCGACCTCCAGGCGCACCGGCGGGCCGAAGCGACGCCGCATGAGCTCCTTCTCCAGGGCCTTGAGCAGGTTCTCGGCGTCGTCCTCCTCGACTTCGAGGTCCTCGTTCCGGGTGACCCGGAACATGTGGTGGGCGAGGACCTCCATGCCCGGGAAGAGCTCTTCGAGGTGGGCGGCGATGACGTCCTCGATGGGCACGTAACGCTGCGGCGACGCCTCCAGGAACCGGGTCAGCAGCGGCGGCACCTTGACGCGGGCGAAGTGGCGGTGGCCGCTGACGGGGTTGCGTACGACGACCGCGAGGTTGAGCGAGAGGCCCGAGATGTACGGGAACGGGTGCGCCGGGTCGACGGCCAGTGGTGTCAGCACGGGGAAGACCCGCTGCCGGAAGAAGGTGAACAGGCGGGCCTGTTCCTTCTCGGTCAGTTCCGGCCAGCGGATCAGCTGGATGCCCTCGTCGGACAGTGCGGGCGCGATGTCCTGCTGGTAGCAGGCGGCGTGCCGGGCCATGAGTTCGCGGGACCGTGTCCAGATCAGGTCGAGGACCTCGCGGGGCTGCAGACCGGACGCGGAGCGGGTGGCGACGCCGGTGGCGATACGGCGCTTGAGGCCGGCCACCCGGACCATGAAGAACTCGTCCAGGTTAGAGGCGAAGATCGCGAGGAAATTCGCTCGTTCGAGGAGGGGTGTCGCCGGGTCCTCGGCGAGCTCCAGCACTCGTTCGTTGAATGCGAGCCAACTGCGCTCCCGGTCCAGGAAGCGGCCCTGCGGCAGCTCGCTGCCGTCGACGTCGGGTTCGTACACGTCCACGTCGGCGTCGAGATCGGGATCGAGGTCGGCGGCCATGGAAAGACCGGCTCCCGCGTAATTCGGGGATGCGACGGCATGGGGCCGGTGCGCGGCGAGAGAGCCGACCGACGGCTGCACGATGGGCTGGACCGGGACCTCGGAGCTGGGCAACTTGCTCATGGCCCTATTGTTCCGCGCAGAAGGCTTCTGGGGCGCGTCGGAAGGGGCGGAGATCGCGGAAAACCCGGGGTTTCTGCCGGAATTTCTCCCGTTGTGGGGGGTCGGCACAGCTGGCTGCATCCTGAGAGGGTCGCAAGCGCGTCTGAATGGGCGGTAACGGCGACATGACGTGCAGGAAGCGGTGTGCGGTGCGGGTTGCGGTGTCGCGCTGCGTGTGCGGGGTCCGGGCCGCCCCCCTCCGCGGCCCGGACCCCGCCGATCGGGGCGGGTCAGCCGTGGCGTCGGCGCAGCACGCGGAAGGCGAGGGCGACGGCAGCGGCGGCGAGGACGAGCAGGATGCCGGTCTCGACCAGCTGGAGCGGCCAGAAGTGCGAGGCGGGGTGGTAGTCGAGGTAGCGGAACGCGACGTCGTGGCCGGCCAGGCAGTCCTTCAGATCGTCGGCCGAGTTCAGGCACAGGTCGGCGGGCAGCCGCTTGCCTCCGGTGGTGATCCACCCCTGGCCGGTGTCGACAGCCGCATCGGGGAACCGGTAGGCGCTCCCGAGCCGGAAGGTGTCCGTACGGACCGGCCACAGTCCGTTGCGTACGGTGTTCAGGGCCACGACCAGTGCGCCGTACGCGAGCACCGTCACGATCATCGCGGCGACCGTGCGCCGCAGCAGAAGCGCGGCGAGCGCGCCGAAGGCGAGCATGCACAGGGCGTAGCCCACGGGGACGGTGCCCATCGCGCCGTACGTGACCCGCTCGTGCCACTCCCCCGGGTAGTGCGTTTCGTTCCGCTGCGCCCAGGCCCAGGCGGAGGCGGCGGACAGGACGGAGACTCCGGCAAGGGTCAGGACGGCGGGCACGGCGAGCTGTGCGGCGAGCCAGCGCGCGGGTGACACGGACTGGGTCCAGGACAGCTTGTACGTGCCGCTCTCCAGCTCCCGGCCGATCACCGGACCTGCGACGAAGATGCCGATGAAGCCGGGCAGCAGCATCATCACCAGGTCGGCGTACGCGAGCACTTGGCGGAAGCGGAGTTCGGTGTCGAGGAAGTGACGGACGGTGTCGCCGCAGCCCAGGGTGGTGTTCTGGGCCGAGCAGCCGGTGCCCGCGAACGTGTCGGAGACGGAGCTCATCCACAGGTAGGTGCCGACCACGGCGGCGATCCCGGCGAGCGCGAGGGCGCCGACGGTCCACAGGGTCCAGCGGTGCCGACGTACGACGACCCGGGCCGGGCCGCGCAGGCTGAGGGTGCTCATCGCGCCGCCACCGCCTCACGGGCCACGGTCTCGCTGTGCGCCGCGCTCGGCGTCAGCAGCGCGGGCGCGTCCGGTGACCGCAGGTGTGCCAGCAGCAGCTCCTCCAGTGACGGTGTCGCGATCTCCCAGGCCGCGTCGTCCACCGGGCCCTCCTTCCGTACCAGTGCGGTCAGCCCGCGCCCCGTCGTGCGGGACTCGACGACGGTGTGCGGTGCCAGGTCCCGTACCGGACCCGTGAGCAGGGCGTGTGCGGCGAGGATGTTCTCCGTCTCGCCGCCGAGACGGACCCGGCCGCCGTCGACGAGGAGGAGGTAGTCGCAGGCGCCCTCCAGCTCGGTGAGGATGTGCGAGGACATCACGATGGTGGTGGCGTGCTCGGCGGCCTCCGCCATCAGGACGCCCATCAGCTGGTGCCGGACGAGCGGGTCGAGGTCGGCCATCGGCTCGTCGAGCAGCAGCAGTTCGGCGCGCTTGCCGAGCGCGAGGGCGAGCGCGAGGCGGGTGCGCTGGCCGCCGGAGAGCGTACGGACCCTGTCGTCCCTCGGGAGGTCCCCGATGACGCGTTCGGCGGTGGCCCGGTCCCAGGTGGCGGGGTTCAGCTCGGCGCCCGCCCAGAGCGTTTCGGCGACCGTCAACTGCGGGTACAGCGGCTTGTCCTGGGCCACGAAGGCCATCCGGGTCCGCGCCTCGGCGGGCGTGGCGCCCAGGATCCGCAGGGTTCCCTCGGCCGGCCGCAGGAACCCGGCGGCGAGGGAGAGCAGGGTGGACTTGCCGGCGCCGTTGGGCCCGACGAGCGCGCACACGCGCCCCGCGGGCAGCCGGAACGAGCAGTCGCGCAGCGCCCAGCCACCGCTTTTGCGCCGGTACTTCATGCCGAGGCCGGTCGCCTCGATCGCAGCGCCTGTCATGTGCGGTCGTCCCCCTTGTACGTGCTGTCCAGTACGGCGGTGAAGAGCGCGGCCATGTCGTCGCGCTCCAGCCCCGCCGTGCGGGCCCGGCGGGCCCAGTCGGTGAGTTCTCCCCGCAGGGGTGTGTCCGTGGTGGCCGTGGTCCCGAGGGTCCGGCGCACGAATGTGCCCATCCCGCGCCGGGCCTCGACGAGGCCCTCGCGCTCCAGTTCGCGGTAGGCCTTGAGCACGGTGTTCGGGTTGATGGCGGTGGCCTCGACGACCTCGCGTGCGGTGGGCAGCCGGTCGCCGGGCTCCAGCAGTCCGAGGCGGAGGGCCTGTTTGGTCTGCTGGACGATCTGGAGGTACGTGGCCACGCCGCTGCGCCGGTCGATGCGGAACTCGACCGCTGCGGACTCTGCCATGTTCATCCCTTTCACTAATGGAGTAGTGAAAGGGTGTCGGAAAGAGGGGGCGGCGTCAAGCGACGCCGCCCCGGGGGACGTTCTGCGGGCTCAGGACTCCGCGCGGTACATCAGGTCCACCTCATGGGTGGCGAAGCCCATCCGCTCGTACACGGCCAGGGCCGCCGGGTTGTCCGCGTCGACGTAGAGCATCGCGGTCGGCAGCCCCTCGGCGGCGAGGTGGCGCAGCCCGATCGCGGTGAGCGCCTTGCCGAGGCCGCCGCCCTGCGCGTCGGGCCGGATGCCGACGACGTACACCTCGCCGAGTTGCTCCCCGGCGTGCACCTTCGTCCAGTGGAAGCCGACCAGCTCGGTCCCGCCCTCGGTCTCGCGCTCGGCCAGGAAGAACCCCTTCGGGTCGAACCAGGGCTCGCCCTTGCGGTCGTCCAGGTCGCGCTGGGTGAGCGATCCCTGCTCGGGGTGATGGGCGAACGCGGCACTGTTCACGGCGAGCCAGGCGGCGTCGTCCTGGCCGGGCACGAAGGTACGGACGGTGACGCCCGGCGGCAGTACGGGCTCGGGGATGTCCAGCGGGCTCAGCGGGCGGCGCAGCTGGCGCAGCTCGCGGAAGAGGGAGAGGCCCAGGACCTGGGCGAGATGGCGGGCGGCGGACTTCCCGCCGTGCGCCCATACGCGCAGCCGCTTCCCGGTCGCGGCGAGCAGCGCGGCGCCCAGCGCACGGCCGTGCCCCTGCCCGCGGTACGCGGGATGCACGACGAGCTCGGCGGCGGGCGCCTCGACGGGGTCGGTGTCCTCGAGCTGCGCGTACCCGACGAGGGTTCCCGAGCTGGTGAGCAGAAGGTGCCGTACGCCCTCCCGGCGCCCGCCCCGCAGTTGCAGTCGCCCCTGCTCGGAGACCGCGGGCCTGCCGTCGGCGCGGGCCGCGTCGCCGAGCAGGTCGAGGACGGCTCCGGCCTGGTCGGGAGAGAGCACGTCGAGCGTCTGGATCTCGCGTCCCGGAGCGGGGAGGGGTACATCAGTCGTCATGCGTACGAGCGTACGGCGGGGCGGGGTGCTGGTGGGGCTGAGCGAGGCGTTGCGGCCTCGATCGGCGGTGTGCGGTGCGGGTCGGACCGCCTTCGCGGGGTGAGCGCGGCCGTCGGCCGGTCCCGGCCCGTCGGCCCCGGCGTACCGGACTGCGGTGACCTGTATGCCGTGACGTTCCTGTCTGCGTATGGGTGCCATAGGGGTGAAGTGCGGTGATAGGCACCCTTACTGACCACAAGGCAACCAGTTCGTAACTCGAAACACCTGTCGCGCTACGCGCGTTGACTCTAGGCTCCGAGCCGAACCCTCCCGCTGAATTCATTAGGGGACCCATGTCAGCGACACCGCACAAGAACCGTGCGTCGAGGCGAGTGCTCGCCGCCGCGGCCGGGCTGGCCACCGTCGGCGCGCTCGTCGCCGCGATGCCGGCCGATGCCCAGAGCCTCGGTAACGGCCAGGCACACCACGA
Organism: Streptomyces sp. NPDC048496; assembly: GCF_043200055.1. Classification (NCBI taxonomy): domain Bacteria; kingdom Bacillati; phylum Actinomycetota; class Actinomycetes; order Kitasatosporales; family Streptomycetaceae; genus Streptomyces; species Streptomyces sp. NPDC048496. The sequence continues at coordinate 46,392 of NZ_JBICXB010000007.1, forward strand.
GCCGGCCAACACCGTCGACGTCCAGCTGCTCTCCTTCAACGACCTGCACGGCAACCTGGAGCCGCCGGCCGGTTCGGCCGGCACGGTCACCGAGAAGCAGGCCGACGGCACGACGAAGACGATTCCGGCCGGCGGTGTCGAATACCTCGCCTCCTCGCTGCGCGCCGCACGCCAGGGCCACCCCTTCTCCATCACTGCGGCCGGTGGCGACATGGTGGGCGCGAGCCCGCTGCTGTCCGGCCTCTTCCACGACGAGCCGACCATCGAGGCGCTCAACAAGATCAAACTCGATGTGACGACCGTCGGCAACCACGAGTTCGACGAGGGCGCCACCGAGCTGGCCCGCCTCCAGAACGGCGGCTGCCACCCGGTCGAGGGGTGCTACGAGAAGGGCACGAAGTTCCAGGGCGCCGACTTCCCGTACCTCGCCGCCAACGTGACGGACGAGAAGACCGGCAAGCCGATCCTCAAGCCGTACACGGTGTGGAAGAAGAACGGCGTCAAGATCGGCTTCATCGGGGTGACCCTGGAGGGCACGCCGAACATCGTCACCGCCAACGGCGTCAAGGGCCTGAAGTTCCACGACGAGATCGAGACGGTCAACAAGTACGCCAAGGAGCTCGACCAGCAGGGCGTGAAGTCCATCGTCGCCCTCATCCACGAGGGCGGGGCCCCGGCCTCCACCTCGTACAACTACGGCTGCGACAGCCCCGGCGCCGGCGACGGCATCTCCGGGCCGATCGTGGACATCGCCAAGGGCATCAGCCCGAAGGTCGACGCGCTGATCACGGGCCACACGCACCAGGCGTACGTGTGCACCGTGCCGGACCCGGCGGGCAACCCGCGCCTGGTCACCTCGGCGTCGTCGTTCGGCAAGCTGTACACGGACACGACCCTCACGTACGACCGCCGCACCAAGGACATCGTGCGTACGTCGGTGAAGTCGTCGAGCTCCTCGAACCCGACCTCGGCGAACCACGTCGTCACCCGGGACCAGCCCAAGGCCACCGACATGACGGCCCTGATCGCCCGCTGGAACACCCTCGCCGCGCCCATCGCGAACAGGCCGCAGGGCTACATCTCCGCCGACATCAACGGCCGCGGTTCCACGGCCCCCGAGAAGCCGCTCGGCAACCTGATCGCCGACGCGCAGCTCGAGGGCCTGGCCCCGGCGGACAAGGGCGGGGCGGTCGTCGCCTTCATGAACCCGGGCGGTATCCGCGCGGACCTGGTGTACAAGTCGACCGGCAATGAGGGCGACGGGGTGGTGACGTACGGGGAGTCCTTCACCGTGCAGCCCTTCACCAACATGATGAACGTCGTCGACCTGACCGGCGCCCAGCTGATCGCCGCACTCCAGCAGCAGGTCAGCGGCTCCAACGAGGCCAGCCCGAAGATCCTCCAGGTGTCCAAGGGGCTCACCTACACGCTGGACATGACGAAGACCGGCGCGGCTCGCGTCGTCGTCGACACGATCAAGCTGAACGGTGCGGCGATCGACCCGGCCAAGACGTACCGCGTCGCGATGAACGAGTTCCTCGCGGGCGGCGGCGACGGCTTCGCGGCACTCGGCCAGGGCACCAACAAGCTGGTCGGCCCCTCCGACCTGGACCTGTTCAACGCGTACCTGTCGGCCCACTCGTCGGCAGCGGCACCGCTGGCCCCGCCGGCCACGGACCGGATCACGGTCGTTCAGTAGGTCCTGCGGGACACGCAGTGCCCGTACGCGGGTGAGTGAGCGGGGCGGTGGGCCGGATGGTCCACCGCCCCGCCCGTGCCGGGCTGGAACTCCGTACGACCGAACTGCTCATCTTCGGCAAGCCCGAGGGCGGCACGCGCCTGGTGCAGGACAAGCAGACCGCCTGCATCGACCTTCCGGTGAAGGCGCTGGCCTGGCAGGACGCCGTCGGGGTCACCTGGGTGACCTGCAACGACGCCTCATGGCTCGCCGCACGCCACGGGCTGGGGCCGGAGAGCCAAGCCGGTGTCGCGGCACTGGAGGTGAGCACGGTGGCCGCGTCAGCCGACCGACATTCGTGAAGATTCTTGACGAGGGAAACATCCCCTTCGCCCGTCCCGGGCGTCATCGCAGAGTGCTGCTCGCGGATGTTCTCGACTACCAGGAGCAACGTCGCTCCCAGCGGCGTCGCGGCCTCGACGAGCTGACCGAGGAATCCGGCCTCTACGGCAACTGACTCACTGGAGCACCGTGCAGCGCGTAGTCCTGGACACCTGCGTTCTTTTTGGCCCCCGCGGACGTGCTTCATGTGCTCCGGCGGCAGGTCGCTGGCTACCGGAGCGAACCCCGCGACCTGCACGGGCTCCTCGACAGAGCCGGACGCCGGGGGCGCACCGCAGTTCGCGGCAGAGGTGCGCAGGAGGCTCTGACCGCCGACTGCTGTCTCGTCCCAGGATCTGACCGGACGCCGGGGGCGGCTCAGAAGTTCTCCGGCGGCGGCTGCGGTGCGCCCGGCAGGCGGATCGAGGCCTCCGTGCCGCCGCCCGGCGACGGGTTCAGCGCGACCTCGCCGCCCGCCTGCTGGACCGTGCGTGCCACGATCGACAGGCCCAGTCCCGAGCCCGGCAGCTGGCGGGCGGAGGGGGAGCGCCAGAAGCGTTCGAAGACGTACGGGAGCTCCTCGGCCGGGATGCCGGGACCCTGGTCCACCACGGTCAGCTCGCCGCCGCGCAGGGCCACGGCGACCGTGCCGTGCTGCGGGCTGAACTTCACCGCGTTGTCGAGGACATTGACGACCGCCCGCTCCAGCGCCGCCGGCTCGGCCCTGACGTACCACGGTTCGAGGTCCGCGGTGATGGTCAGCTCGGGGCCGCGGAGCCGTGCCCGCTCCAGCGCGGCGGAGGCGATGTCGTGCAGGCCGACGACCTGGAGCGGGCCGGGCTGGGCCGCGTCCGGGCGGGCCAGTTCCTGGAGGTCGCCGATGAGCGACGCCAGCTCCGTCATCTGCGCGGTGACCGACTTCATCAGCGCCCTGCGGTCGTCGGGCGGGATGGGCCGGCCTGTCTCGTCGCTGCGGGCGAGGAGTTCGATGTTGGTGCGCAGGGACGTCAGCGGCGTCCGCAGCTCGTGGCCGGCGTCCGCGATCAGCTGGGCCTGACGGTCGCGGGAGCTGGCGAGGGAGGCGGTCATCGAGTTGAAGGAGCGGGACAGCCGGGCGATCTCGTCCTCGCCCTCGACCGGGATGCGGAGCGAGAGGTCCTCGGTGCGGGCGACATGCTCGACGGCCTCGGTGAGCTCGTCGACGGGGCGCAGGCCGGTACGGGCGACCCAGAGACCGGCGGCGCCCGCGCCGATGACGCCGATGCCGGACACGATGAGGAGGACGACGGCGAGCTGGTTGAGGGGGTCGGTGACCTGATCCATGGGCACCGCCACGGAGACGGCGAGGCCGGGCCTGATGTTAACGGCCGGGCCGATGTTAACGACCGAGGTGTAGACGCGCATCTTCGTCCCGTTCTCGGTCCTCGCCGAGTGCAGGGCGTAGTCCTGCTGCCCCTCGGCCACCGCGATGTCGGCGGGGCTCACGGGGAGTGCCGTCTTCTTGGGGGCGATGCACACCGCGCCCTGGGAGTCGACGAGCTGAACGGTGTACCCGCTGGTGAACGGCCGCGGCGGCAGCAGGGTGGCGCCGCCGCAGTACTTGTACAGGTCTGTCAGGTATCTGTCGTCGACCTTGGAACTGCGCAGCGAGTTGTCCATCTGCTGGTCAAGTTGCGCCTTCGTCACGAACCAGCAGGCCGCCGCGACCGCCGCCACCGCGACCGCCACCGCCGTCGCCACCAGCAGCGCGAGCCGGGAGCGCAGCGGCAGGGCACGGAACCGCCGCACGAGGCCTATCACGCGTCGCCCCCGCCGGCCCGCAGCGCGTACCCCACGCCCCGCACCGTGTGCACGAGCCGCGGTTCGCCGCCCGCTTCCGTCTTGCGGCGCAGGTACATCACGTACACGTCCAGGGAGTTGGAGCTCGGTTCGAAGTCGAAGCCCCAGACCGCCTTCAGGATCTGCTCGCGGGTCAGTACCTGGCGCGGGTGGGCCAGGAACATCTCCAGGAGCGTGAATTCGGTCCGGGTCAGCTCGACACGGCGCGAGCCGCGGGTGACCTCGCGGGTGGCGAGGTCCATCCGCAGATCGGCGAAGGACAGCACATTGTCGTCGGGGACATCGCCGCCCGCCGCGGCCGCGTACGAGCTGCGGCGCAGCAGGGCCCGGATGCGGGCGAAGAGCTCGTCCAGTTCGAAGGGCTTGACCAGATAGTCGTCGGCCCCGGCGTCGAGTCCGGTGACGCGGTCGCCGACGGTGTCGCGGGCGGTGAGCATCAGGATGGGCGTGGTGGTGCCGGTGGCACGGAGGCGGCGGGCGGCGGTCAGACCGTCCATCCGCGGCATCTGGATGTCGAGCACGATCAGATCGGGGGCGTACGACTCCGCCCTGGCGAGGGCGTCGAGACCGTCGACGGCGACCTCGGTGCCGTACCCCTCGAACGCGAGACTGCGCTGCAGGGCCTCGCGCACGGCGGGCTCGTCGTCGACGATCAGGATGCGCTGCGGATCGTCTTCGGCGGGGCTCATTGCTCGTCGTCCTTTTCTCTCTGCTGCCGTGGTGCTGTCTTCTCAGCCTCGCACGACCGTCGCGTCAGCCTCGCACGACCGTCGCGTCAGCCTCGCACGACCGTCGCGCTGCGGCGGGCGGCGCGGCGTTTCCGGCCGGTGGTGCGGGTGGTCGCACGGACCTCCGGCGAGCGCCGCGCCACGGCGGCGAACTCCGCCGCGAGCATCAGCGGCAGCGCGAGGGCGGCCGGGCCGGTGGGGGTGTCGGAAGGGTGGTTCATGGCTGATCTCCTCAGGAGCTGTTGCCGGACCGCAGGGTGTCCAGGTCGGCCTTGAGCGTGTTTACCGGGATGGCGAAGCCGAGGCCGACGCTGCCCGCGCCGGCGCTGTTCGAGCCGTCGGACGAACTCGCGGAGTACATCGCGGAGTTGATGCCGATGATCTCGCCGTTCATATTGATGAGCGCACCGCCGGAGTTGCCGGGGTTGAGCGAGGCGTCGGTCTGGATGGCCTTGTAGGTGGTGGTGGAGTTGCCGGTGTCGCCGTTGAACTGCTGCCCGCCGAACTCGAACGGCCAGACGCCGCGGCCCCCGCCCTGCTGTCCCTGGCCGCTGTCGCTGTCCTTGGCGACGGTGACATCGCGATCCAGCGCGGAGACGATGCCGCTGGTGACGGTGCCGGTGAGGCCCTCGGGCGAGCCGATCGCGACGACCTGGTCACCGACCTTGAGCGAGGAGGAGTCGCCGAGCGTGGCCGTCTTCAGCCCGCGCGCCCCCTCCAGCTTGATGAGCGCGAGGTCCTTGTCGGCGTCCGTACCGACGACCTTCGCGGTGTACGTCCTGCCGGTGCTGAGCGTCACCTTGATCGCCCCGGTGCCCGCGATGACATGGTTGTTGGTGACGATCTCGCCGTCGGAGGTGATGATGACGCCGGACCCGGTGGACTGGCCCGCGTTCGAGCTCGCGACGATCTCGACGATCGTCGGCGACACCGCCTGCGCCACCCCGGCGACGGTGCCTGCGCTGCTCTGCGAGACGGTCGTGCCGCTGACCGCACTGCTGCTGCCACTGCCGCTGGAACCGGAGTCGGTGAACTGACCGATGACGGTGGCGGTGGCACCACCGACGACCGCCGCCGCGACGGCCACGGCCGTCAGGAGGGCGACCGGCCGTCCGACCCGGCGCCTGCCGCGCGCGGGCGGCTGGGGTGCGGGCTGCGGCAGCCCGTGGAAGTCGCCGTAGCCGTCGTCACCGCCGCCACTGTGACCGTCGGCGCCGCCGCTGCCGGGCCACACGGTCGTCCCGGGACCCGCGGCGACCGGCTGCGTCGGCCGGTACGAGGGCGGCGGCGGGTAGGCCGCGTCGCCGTTGCCGTACGAGGGGTGCATCGGGTACTCGCCGCTCGGGCGCTGGCTCTCAGTCATGTCTACGACTGTGTCCAGCGAACATGAGAGAACCCTGAGCGTGCCCTGAGAAGCCCGACAGAACCGTGTATGCCCCATGTAAGAGCCACCGGGAACGTCGTACGGGTGGGCGGAAGGCGAGCGCCCCGGGCCGGGGAAGTGCCCCGTCTACCGGCCCTGGGCCGTCGGCTCCCCGCTCCCGCACGAGCGCCGCACCCCCGGCGCCGACGGGAACTGCTTCAGCCGCACCCGCACGAGCGCCGCACCCCCGGCGCCGACGGGAACTGCTTCAGCCGCACCCGCACGAGCGCCGCACCACCAGCGCCGACGGGAACTGCTTCAGCCGCACCCGCACGAGCGCCGCACCACCAGCGCCGACGGGAACTGCTTCAGCCGCTCCCGTCGTGAGCCCGAGACCCGCAGGGAGTCGTCGAGCACCAGATCCACCGCGGCCCGGGCCATCGCCGGGCGGTCCGAGAAGACCGTCGTCAGCGGCGGATCGGTCAGCCCCGCTTCCTTCACGTCGTCGAAGCCCGCCACCGCGAGCTCCCCGGGCACATCGATCCGCAGTTCGCGCGCGGCCCGGAGCACCCCGAAGGCCTGGTCGTCCGTCGAGCAGAAGATCGCCGGGGGCCGGTCGGGACCGGCGAGCAGTCCGAGCGCCACCCGGTAGGCGTCGTAGCGGTTGTACGGGGCCTGGAAGAGCCGGCCCTCCGTGGAGCGTCCGGACTCGTGCATCGCCCGTCGCCAGCCCTCGACGTGGTCTGCGACCGGGTCGCCGACCGCCGGGGTGGATTCCATGCCGCCGAGGCACGCCACGTACGCGTTGCCGTGTTCGAGGAGGTGCCGGGTGGCGAGCTGAGCGCCGCCGATGTCGTCGGTGACGACCGCGACGTCGTCGATCGCCTCGGGCCGCTCGTGCAGCAGCACGACCCGGGCGTCCCATGCCTCCACCTCGGCCGCGGCCCGCTCGCTGGGGCCCTGGCTGACCAGGATCAGTCCGGAGACGCGCATACCGAGGAAGGCGCGGAGATAGTGGACCTCGCGCTCGTCGCGGTAGTCGGAGTTGCCGACGAGAACCATTTTCCCGCGCTCGGCGGCAGCCTGTTCGACCGCGTGCGCCATTTCCGCGAAGAAGGGCTGGCGGGCGTCCGGAACGATCATCCCTATGAGGTCGGTCCGCCGCGAGGCCATCGCCTGGGCGACACGGTCGGGCCGGTAGCCCAGGTTCTTGATCGCGGCGAGTACCCGCTCGCGCGTGGCCGGGGCAACCGGCCGGGGTCCGTTGTTGATGACGTAGCTGACGACCGCGGTCGACGTCCCCGCCAGTCTCGCCACATCGTCCCGCGTCACCTTGGCCACGCGCGGCAGTCTACGCGGATGGACCTACCTGCCGGCAGGCCGGATCCGGGCATCTTCCACGACCTCGGCCACGGAGGGCCGCCCCGAACGGGTGGGTGGTTCGGCGGCCGCCTTCGCCGCCTGGGACTTCGCCCCCCCGGCGGCGCGCTCCACCTTCTCCGGTGCGACGAAGCGGTAGCCGACGTTGCGGACCGTGCCGATCAGCGACTCGTGCTCGGGGCCGAACTTGGCGCGCAGCCGCCGGACATGGACGTCGACCGTCCGGGTACCGCCGAAGTAGTCGTAGCCCCAGACCTCCTGCAGCAGCTGGGCGCGGGTGAAGACGCGGCCCGGGTGCTGTGCGAGGTACTTGAGCAGTTCGAATTCCTTGAAGGTCAGGTCGAGGACCCGGCCCTTCAGTTTTGCGCTGTAGGTCGCCTCGTCGACCGAGAGATCACCGCTGCGGATCTCCATCGGGGAGTCGTCCGAGGTGAGCTGCTGCCGGCCGGTGGCCAGCCGCAGCCGGGCCTCGACCTCGGCCGGTCCCGCGGTGTCCAGCAGCACGTCGTCGATGCCCCAGTCCGCGGTGACGGCTGCGAGACCGCCCTCCGTCACGACGAGTATCAGCGGACAGCCAGGTCCGGTGGACTTCAGCAGCCGGCACAGCGACCGCACCTGCGGCAGGTCGCAGCGGCCGTCGACCAGGATGACGTCGGCACCCGGCGTGTCGACGAGAGCGGGTCCCTCCGCAGGGGCGACCCGCACGCTGTGCAGCAGGAGGCCGAGAGCGGGAAGCACCTCCGTCGACGGCTGAAGAGCGTTGGTCAGAAGCAGCAGTGAACTCATCGGCGCCCACCTGCCCGGGTCGTCGGTCGATGATCGTGCACGATGTGCTTGCCTTGCTCGCCCATTACGTCGGTCCTCCTCGTTCCCTGCGAGAGGGGCACTCCCGGGTGGGGCCCGGGGGAGATCTGTGCGGCACTTCTTCGTACGTTTGTCGTGCTGCTGCCGTACGACGATTGTCATACGTGTTTTATGGTGCGGTCCCGCGCCCCGGGACCGCTGAGCTTGTCGAAACGTCGTCGTAACAACGCGCGTAAAGCACAAAAGGACCCGGGGGCTGCATTGCCCGGATCCTCTTCCCAGCAGAATAGCCCACATGAGTTCTGTGTCCGAGAGTTCGTTTCGCAGTTCTTCTGTTTGCTTGATCACGCCGGGAGTCCGGCGCGCCACATTGCGGACGGATGACGGGCTGCCGATCGAAGCGGTGTACGAACCGTGTACGACCGGTGCCGCCTCCGGCGCCGATGCCGGGGACGCCGGCCCGGCGATCGTGGTCGCGCACGGATTCACCGGTTCGCTGGACCGGCCCGCCGTGCGGCGCGCGGCGGGGGTGTTCGCCCGGCGTGCTGCCGTGATCACGTTCTCCTTCCGGGGGCACGGAGGATCCGGTGGCCGGTCGACGGTCGGTGACCGCGAGGTGCTGGATCTGGCGGCCGCGGTGGCGTGGGCGCGCTCGCTCGGACACCGGCGGGTGGTGACGGTCGGGTTCTCGATGGGCGGGTCCGTGGTGCTCCGGCACGGGGCGCTGTACACGGCTCCCGGAACCTCTCCGGACACGGCACAGCTCGCTCGTCCGGTTCCCGCGCACAGGGGGCGGATCGAAGCGCACGCGGACGCGGTGGCAGCCGTGAGTGCTCCCGCCCGTTGGTACTACCGGGGTACGGCCCCGATGCGGCGCCTGCACTGGGTGGTGACCCGGCCCACCGGCCGGCTGGTCGGCCGGTACGCCTTCCGCACCCGGATCGACCGCAAGGAATGGGACCCCGTGCCGCTCTCCCCGGTCGAGGCGGTCCCGCTGATCGCCCCGGCGCCGCTGCTCATCGTGCACGGCGACCAGGACCCCTACTTCCCGCTCGACCACCCCCGCATGCTCGCCGACGCGGCACAGGGCGGTGCGGAACTGTGGCTGCGGCGCGGCATGGGGCACGCCGAGAACGCGGCGGACGAGAGCTTGCTCACCCGGATCGCGGACTGGGCGGTGGCGGAGTGATTCATCATGGACAGCTGACGCGAGACGAAGGGAGCGTCGCCATGCCAGCGGGAACCATCCGCTACTGGGCCGCCGCCAAGGCCGCCGCCGGGACCGCGGAGGAGCCGTACACAGCCGCGACGCTCGCCGAGGCGCTCGACGCGGTGCGCGAGCGGCACCCCGGTGAGCTCATCCGAGTGCTGCAACGGTGCTCGTTCCTGATCGACGGTGAACCCGTGGGGACCCGCAGCCATGAGACCGTACGCCTTGCCGAGGGCGGCACGGTCGAGGTGCTCCCGCCGTTCGCAGGAGGGTGAACCGCAGCACATGAGCAACAGCGATCAGCAGCATCCGTACGGGCAGGAGCCCGGGACCGGGACCGGTCACGGGTACGCCAACGGGTACGGAAACGGGTACGGAAACGGGTACGGAAACGGCCAGGAACCGCAGCCGTACGGGCAGCAGGTCCCGTACGACCCGAACCAGGCGTTCCAGGGCCCCGGGGTCGCACAGACCTGGGAGGGCCAGACCTGGGACACCCAGTACCAGCCGGCCGTCCAGCCGACGCCGCAGCCGCAGCAGCCCCAGTACGAGCAGCCGCAGCAGTATGCGCAGCCCTACGCCCAGCAGTACGAGCAGCCTCAGTACGAGCAGCCTCAGTACGAGCAGCCCCAGTACGAGCAGCCCCAGTACGAGCAGCCGCAGTACGAGCAGCCCCAGCACCAGCAGCCCCAGCAGCCCCAGCAGCCCCAGCAGCCGTACCCGGCGCAGGCGCCGCAGCAGCCCGTCGCGGCCGCCGCCGGCCCCGCCGGATATCCGATCCCGCAGGGCGCCTCCGGCTCGTACCCGCTGCCCCCCGAGGTCCCGGCCGCCCCGGCACCGGACGCGGCGGCCGCGCGTGACGCCTCCGGCTACAGCGCGCCCACCACCGTGGGTAACAGCCGCATCACCGACGCCCAGCGCGCCCGCGCCGAGGGCCGTTCGCCGATCATCGCGCCGGGGATGCAGCCGGCGGCGATCACCGCGGGGCTCGGGCTGCTGCTCGCCCTCGGTGCCGCGATCGGGCAGTACGCGCTCTTCGTACCGCTGGTGCTCCTCCAGGCCGTGACCGCCGCCGGCTGGTTCCGGCTCAACGGCATGTGGCCCGCCCGGCAGGGCATCGCGCTCGCCTTCGCCGGCGGGTTCGTCGCTGATGTCGTGCTGCTCGTCGCGGGCCGGGAGAACGCCCCGGCGGCGATCCTCGGCACCCTCGGCATCTGGGTGCTGCTCACCGTCATCCTGCAGCTGCGCAGCCACGCGGGCGCCGACGAGCGGATGTACGGGCTGATGGCCACCGTCGCCTCGGCAGCCCTGGCGATCCTTGCCGCCGGGCATCTCGCGGCGGCGCCGGACGCCGTGACGGCCGGCTGTGCGGCTGTCGCGGTCGCCGTGCTCGTCCGGGCGCTGCCGCTGCCCGGACCCGCCTCGGTCGTGGTGGCGCTGCTCGCCGCCGCGGGTGCCGGTGTCGCGGTCGGCGGACTCACCGACCTCGGCGCGAAGGGCGCCTTCCTCGGGTTCGCGGCCGGTGGCTGCGCGCTGATCGGGCTGCGGGTGGCGAGCTACGACTACCCGTCACGTTTTGTGCACATGACGGCCGGGGTGGCGCTGCCGCTCACCGCTGCGGCCCCCGCCGTGTATCTGATCGGCCGCGCGGTCTCCTGACCCGCGGGACCCGCCGCGGACCGGGAACCGCGGAGGGGCTCCGGCTCGTCGATCACCCCGGGCGTGCCGTGCAGCCGCAGCAAGCTCACGGGCGCCAGGGGGTCCGGGCGGACGCGGGGTGGGGGAAGAACGGGCATGCGTGCACTGCGAATACTGCTGGTCATCGTGGTGGTCCTGGGTGGCATCTTCATCGTCGTCGACCGGGCCGCGGTGTACTTCGCCGAGTCCGAGGCGGCGGGCCAGGTCGAGGTCATCGGGGGCACGGTCGACTCGACGGACGTCTCCATCAGGGGTTTCCCCTTTCTGACCCAGGTCGCCGGATCGGCACTCGACCAGGTCGACATCAGGCTCACCGGCATCGAGACCGCCGCCGGCGGGCGCAGGATCCGGATCAGCGTGATGAACGCCGAACTCCACCACGTCACGCTGGCCGACGGCTTCTCCAGCGCCATCGCCGCCCGGGCCACGGGCACGGCGACCATCTCGTACGAGGATCTGACGCACGCGGCCGACGACGGCGTCGTCGTCGAGTACGGCGGCAACGGCAAAGTGAAGGTGACCGGCGCCATCGACATCCTCGGCCGCACCCTCACGCGCAGCGTGACCTCCACCGTCACCCTCGTCGACGGCCGCACCGTGCGGGTGCACGCGGACGAGGTGCCGGGCGAGGGCATCCCCGGACTCGAAGGCCTGGTGCGCAGGAAGACCGACTTCGAGCGGGAGATCGGCGCCCTGCCGAGCGGGCTGAAGCTGCAGCGGATCGAGCCGACGAAGGACGGTCTGGAGATCTCGGTGACGGGCTCGGACATCCGACTCGCGGGATATCGGACATCCGACTCGCGGGATAGATGAACCGCGTGCAGGCTGGGTAGGGCATTCCACAGCCGTTGCGCCACATAGTGAGACGGACCCGTCCGATCCGCAGATGACCGAGCGGCGCGCTCCTCCCGGTGCCGGTCTCTGCGGCACCGGGATCGCTCGACTGTCCCGCATTGCGGACGATCGTGTCTCAAGATGCGACACGACGGTGACATGTCCGCCCGCACGTCCCTACGATCGGTCCTATGCAGTGCACTATCAGCGGCCTCCGTCAGCGGGGCCAGGCGGATCTCACGAAGCGGCGGGCAGTAGACCTGTGCCGCGTCGCCGCCATGCTCTGTCGCACTGTCTGAGCGGGATCGTCGCATCCCGCATTCCCCCGGCCCTTCGACCGCTGTCAGGGCCCATTTCCGTGCATGTGTGTACGTGCAGAAATGCGCCCCCGTACATCCGCACCCCGCGTCATCTCGCCGCAGACTGCCCCGGAGGAGAAAAGAATGAGCCGCAGTGACGTCCTCGTAGACGCCGACTGGGTCGAGGCCCACATCGACGACCCGAAGGTTGCTCTTGTCGAGGTCGACGAGGACACCTCGGCGTACGAGAAGAACCACATCAAGAACGCGATCCGGATCGACTGGACCAAGGACCTCCAGGACCCGGTCCGCCGTGACTTCATCGACCAGGCCGGCTTCGAGAAGCTCCTGTCCGAGAAGGGCATCGGCAACGACACCACGGTCGTGCTCTACGGCGGCAACAACAACTGGTTCGCGTCCTACGCGTTCTGGTACTTCAAGCTCTACGGTCACCAGGACGTCCGCCTGCTCGACGGCGGCCGCAAGAAGTGGGAGCTCGACTCCCGCGACCTGGTCGACGGCGACCAGATCCCGTCCCGTCCCGCCACCCAGTACAAGGCCCAGGCACAGGACCAGTCGATCCGCGCCTACCGCGACGAAGTGGTGGCGGCGATCGGCAACCAGAACCTGGTCGACGTGCGTTCGCCCGACGAGTTCAGCGGCAAGCTGCTCGCCCCGGCGCACCTCCCGCAGGAGCAGTCGCAGCGTCCGGGTCACATCCCGACCGCGCGCAACATCCCGTGGTCGAAGAACGCCAACGACGACGGCACCTTCAAGTCGGACGACGCGCTCAAGGCCCTCTACGAGGACGAGCAGATCGACCTGTCGAAGGACACCATCGCGTACTGCCGCATCGGTGAGCGCTCCGCCCTGACCTGGTTCGTGCTGCACCAGCTGCTCGGCCAGGAGAACGTCAAGAACTACGACGGTTCGTGGACCGAGTACGGCTCCCTCGTCGGCGTGCCGATCGAGCTCGGCGCCAACAAGTAACTCCGCGACCTGGACCAGCCCGACCCCGACCAGAAGGACAGAACACCATGTGTGGAGCAAAGGCCGGCGGCCCCGACGCTTCGACCATCAAGCCCGGTGAGACCACGATCCAGGGCAGCGTGACCCGCGACGGCGAGCCGGTGACCGGTTACGTCCGTCTGCTGGACTCGACCGGCGAGTTCACCGCGGAGGTCCCGACCTCGGCGACCGGACAGTTCCGCTTCTATGCGGCCGAGGGCACCTGGACGCTGCGCGCCCTCGTCCCGGGCGGCACCGCCGACCGCACGGTCGTCGCGCAGACCGGTGGCCTCTCCGAGGTGGCCATCGCCGTCTGATCCGCGGCACAGATCGGCCGGAGGGCCGTACCCCAGGGGGTTGGACGCCTTCTGAACCGGGGTACGGTCCTTCGCGCCGTCCACAGGGTGTGCGCGGGCCCGTTCGCGCCGGGTGCACGGGCCGGGATCGGGCCTACGCTTGAGTTATGTACGCCCGGCGCCGTCGCCGCTACTTCCTGATGATGGGCGGATGCATAGTCCTTTTCGTCTCCGCCTGGGCCTTCGTGCGGCTCTGGTCGATGCCCGTCGCCGTCGGAATGTGCGTGGTCGCCATGGTCATCCCGCCCGTCGCGGCGATGGTCGCCAACCGGCGGGGGCCGGAGGACCGCTGGTGGGACGATCCGTCCGGCGACCCGCAGTCGGACGAGTGGTGGGACGAGCTCGACGGCAAGAAGCGCCGCCAGTAGCAGAACCGTCCGTCGTCGGCAGGAAGTGCCGTCAGTGGACGAGGGCCTGGACGCCCTCGGCAGGAAGTGCCATCAGTAGACGAGGGCCTGGACGCCGTCCGCCATGACCTCGCTGACGAAGACCTGGGCGCCCGCGATCCGTACGCCTTCCAGTACGTCGTTCTCGGTGATGTCGCGCCGAGCCGCGCACTGGGTGCAGAGGGTGATCAGGCCGCCCGCCTGAATCGACTCGATCAGGTCCGGCAGCGGTGCGGCGTGCGGAAGTTCGAACTCGGCGGCGCGGCCCGGCAGGGCGAACCACGCGGATTCGCCGGTCAGCCAGAGCGAGACCTCCACACCGCTGGCGACGGCGACCGCCGCCACCGTGAACGCCTGCGAGCAGCGCTCGGCGGAATCGGCACCTGCGGTCACCTTGATCACGAGCTTCTTCGGCATATGCCGAACTGTAATCGTCGGCCGCACAAACCCACCCCACCGCCATGGGTCAGTTGGGTGCGCAGGTAATGGAGACCTCCGAGAACTCGTCCATCGGTGCTCAGTTCGGCGGGTCGCCCCGTACGGACTTCGACGAGACGTGGTCGGGCAGCGGGCGGGTGGAAAACACCGCGGCCTCTGTGTACGCCGAGGGCAAGCCGTACGGTTCCGAGCAGGTCCGCCACGCACATGTGCTCTCCGGCGACACGCTCGCCCTCGTCATCCAGTCCCGCAAGGGGAAGGCCGGCACGGAACGCGTCCCGTTCCACCAGACGCTGATCCTGCAGAACCAGCTGCTGGGCTGACCCGCACGCCGGGGAGCCCCTTCCCTCGGCACGCCCCGAACCGTCGCGCCGGGCCCCTACCCATTAGGCTGGGGCTCGGCCCCGTATTGCCGCCATACCGCTCGTTATCGCTCGTCCGAGGAGCTCCCGTGCTTGAGGCATTCTTCTCCACCCTGCTGGTTCTGGTCTGCGTCGGCGTTCTTGCCTTCGCGGCCCTGACCGTGAAGAAGCTGTACCAGGGCCAGCGCTGACCCGAGTCCGCACCACTCACCACTCCCTCACAGATCGTCTGAGCCGCTCATGATCGAGATCCCGTCCGACCTCCACCCGGACCTCGTCCCGCTTGCCTTCCTGCTCGGCAACTGGGCGGGCGCGGGTGTGTCCGACTTCCCCGGCGCCGAGAAGTGCAACTTCGGCCAGGAAGTCTCCTTCAGCCACGACGGCCGGGACTTCCTGGAGTACGTCTCGCACTCCTGGGTGCTCGACGCCGAGGGCAACAAGGTCAAGCCGCTGGAGACCGAGTCCGGTTACTGGCGCATCGACAAGGACCGCAAGGTCGAGGTCGTCATGTCCCGCGACCAGGGGGTCATCGAGATCTGGTACGGCGAGCTCGCCCACCAGAAGCCGCAGATCGACCTGGTCACCGACGCGGTGGCGCGGACCGCGGCCTCCGGCCCGTACAACGGTGGCAAGCGCCTCTACGGCTATGTGAACAGTGACCTGATGTGGGTCGGGGAGAAGGCCACCCCCGACGTGGAGCTGCGCCCGTACATGTCGGCGCACCTGAAGAAGGTCGTCACCCCGGAAGAGGTCGAGGCGATGGCGAAGAGCCTCGGCGACCTGCCGGACGACGGCATCGCGTTCTTCAAGTAGCCGCACGCCTTCCAGGTACGCGCACGACCTGCGGTCAGGTGGTCACCCGGTCCTACACTGGGCCTGTGGTGAGCACCGACTGGAAGACCGATCTTCGGCAGCGCGGCTATCGGCTGACGCCGCAGCGGCAGCTTGTCCTGGAAGCCGTCGACACACTGGAACACGCGACGCCCGACGACATCCTCGCCGAGGTGCGCAGGACGGCGTCCGGTGTGAACATCTCGACCGTCTACCGGACCCTGGAGCTCCTGGAGGAGCTCCAGCTGGTCAGCCATGCCCATCTGGGGCACGGGGCGCCGACGTACCACCTGGCCGACCGCCACCACCACATCCATCTGGTCTGCCGGGACTGCGCGGACATCATCGAGGCCGATGTCGACGTCGTCGCCGAATTCACCGCGAAGCTGCGGGACAGCTTCGGCTTCGAGACCGACATGAAGCACTTCGCGATCTTCGGCCGCTGCGCCGGCTGCACGGCGAAGGCGGCGGCCGGTGAGCCGGGCGATCGAGCGGCCGATCGGCCCGGGCCGCCCGCGTCCGCGCAGTAACGGCCTCCCCACGGCAGGGAGTGGGCTCCCGGCGCCCTGCCACTCCTCCCCCAAGCTCTCGGCTTCGCTCGAGCAGGGAGGGACCCCCTTCCGCGTTGTCGTCGGTCACCGACGCTCCGCGTCGACTCCGTCCTCCGCCTTGCCATCGAAGCCGCACTCCGCTCGCTGATCCACTCCCTACCGCGGGGGAGGCCGTGAACCGAGTCGTACGCTGGTCGCATGAAGAGCCCCCTGCTGTCCCTGCCCGGCGCCGTCCCCGCCGAGGGCCGCGACGAAGGCGTCGCCGCGCACTACGGTGACCTGTTCCGCGAGCAGCGAGCCCTCGCCGACGGCACCGGCCTCGTCGACCTCTCGCACCGCGGCGTCGTCACCGTCACCGGAAGCGACCGGCTGGCCTGGCTGCACCTGCTGATCACCCAGCACGTCAGCGAACTCGCCCCGGGGGAGGCCACCGAGGCGCTGATCCTCACCTCGCACGGGCACATCGAGCACGCCCTCTATCTCGTCGACGACGGCGAGACGGTGTGGATGCACGTCGAACCGGGCACCCAGGGCGACCTGATCGCCTATCTGGACTCGATGAAGTTCTTCTACCGGGTGGAGGTCGCCGACCGCACCGAGGACTTCGCCGTCGTGCACCTGCCGGCCGGCTCCATCGCGGAGGTCCCCGAGGGCGTCGTCGTACGGGAGGCGCCGCACGGCCGTGACCTGTTCCTGCCCCGCGCCGACCTGGAGACCTACGCCGCCGAGAACGGCCCGGTGGCCGGCATCCTGGCCTACGAGGCGCTGCGCGTCGAGGCTCACCGCCCCCGGCTCGGCTTCGAGACCGACCACCGCACCATCCCGCACGAGCTGGGCTTGATCGGCACCGCCGTCCACCTTCAGAAGGGCTGCTACCGCGGTCAGGAGACCGTGGCCCGGGTGCAGAACCTGGGGAAGCCGCCGCGTCGGCTGGTCTTCCTGCATCTGGACGGCAGCGACGTGATCCTGCCCGGACACGGCACCCCGGTGCGGCTCGCAGCGGACGGGGCGGAGGGACGCCAGCTCGGCTTCATCACGACGTCCGCCCGCCACCACGAGCTGGGCCCGATCGCGCTGGCGCTGGTCAAACGGAACGTGGCGGTGGACGCGGAACTACTCGCGGGGGACACCGCGGCGGCCCAGGAGACGGTCGTCGAGCCGTAGATGCGCTACGCACGGCCCGAACCCGGCTCAGAGCCTGTCGGGTGACCTCTGATCGGGCGGCCACGCCCTGGCGCGCACGCTTCCCGCGTTGCCGAAATGCCCTAGTAGCTCCTTCCCCAGGCTCTCAGCTTCGTTCGAGCAGGGGAGACCTCATCCGAGGACCTTCCAGCGCCTTGGAATCGCACGCACCAGACCGCGTCCGCTTTCCGATCGAAGGTCACCCGACAGGCTCTCAGACCTCGATCAGTACGGTGAACGGGCCATGGTTCGTGAGCGAGACCCGCATGTCCGCTCCGAACCGGCCCGTCTCCACCTGCGCGCCCAGCGCCCGCAGCTGCGCCACCACCTCGTCGACCAGCGGTTCGGCGATCTCGCCGGGCGCCGCGGCGTTCCAGGTGGGCCTGCGCCCCTTCCGGGCGTCCCCGTAGAGAGTGAACTGCGAAATCACCAAAAGCGGTGCATTCACATCGGAGCAGGACTTCTCACCCTCCAGAATGCGCACCGACCAGAGCTTGCGGGCGAGCTGCGCCGCCTTCTCCACGGTGTCCCCGTGGGTGACTCCGACCAGCACACACAGCCCTTCGCCGACGATTTCGCCGACCACCTCGGGCCCGTTTCCGTCGCTCGCGCCGTCGGCCACCGTGACGCTCGCGCCGTCCACTCTCTGTATCACCGCACGCATACAGACCAACCTATCTTGGGCTGAACGGGTACAGAGCATCTGCATAGGCACGGTGTGGGGTGGCACCATGCACGGGAGGCGGTGTGCCGACGCACCGGTCGAGGGGATGGACAGAGCATGAGTACATATGGAACCGGGCAATCCCCCGGTGTCGTACCCGTCACGCGTGCCGCCGCCGGGACCAGTACGGGTACCAGCACCATGCGTCCGCCCGTGCAGCGGACCGGTCCCGGCCCGGGTGACGGCCTGCCCGGGCCCTCGCAGCCGGAGCTGGGCGCCCTGCGACTGCCGGAACTGCGCGCGCTGCGCCGTGACGCGCAGCGCGATGAGGCAGACCTCAGTTACGTACGCCGTCTGGTCCAGGGGCGGATCGACATCCTGCGGGCCGAGCTGGCCCGCCGCCGGGCCCCCGAGACACCGGTCGTGGACCGGCTCTCCGAAATCCTCGCCGACACCCCGTCGCGGCACCGCTCGTCCGCGCGGCACGTGACGCTGACCACGCCGCGGAGCGACGAGTTCCGCCGGCTGGCCGCCGAGACACTCGCCGAGGTCGAACTCTCCGACCTCGACGCCCGTACGGACGCAGAGCTGGACGCCGCGATGGGACGGCTCGTCCGCTACGAACAACAGGTCTCCCGCCGCCGTCACCGGCTGCAGTGCACCACGGACGATTGCAGCGCGGAGATCGCCCGCAGGTACCGTGACGGGGAAGCACAAGTAGACGACCTGCTCGCCTGAAGCGATCCTTCCGGGGCGGGTCCCGCACAGCCCCGGAAGGCCGCCACGATGAGCTCCACACCCTTCATATCCCCGGCGGCCCCCGCGCTGCCCGTTCTGGCCGAGGTCGTACGGTCCGGCTTCGTCGAAGGCCACCACCGGGGCTCGCTGGTCGTGCTGGCCGCCGACGGCAGTGTGGAGCAGGCGCTGGGAGACCCGGCCGCGGCGGTCTTCCCGCGCTCCTCGAACAAGCCGATGCAGGCCGCCGCCGTGCTGCGGGCCGGGCTCGACCTCTCCGGGGAACGGCTGGCGCTGGCCGCCGCGAGCCACTCGGGCGAGGGGTTCCACCTCGATCTCGTACGCAAGATGCTCGCCGAGCACGGACTGACGCCGGACGATCTGCAGACCCCGCCCGATCTGCCGCTGGACCCGGCGGAGGCGGAGACCTATCTTGCCGCGGGCGGCGTCCGCGAGCGGATCACCATGAACTGCTCCGGCAAGCATGCGGCGATGCTCGCGGTGTGCGCACGCAACGGCTGGGACCCGGCGACCTATCTGGACCCCGCCCACCCGCTCCAGCAGCTGGTCCACCAGGTGGTCGAGGACGCGGCGGGCGAGCCGGTCACGGCGGTGGGTACGGACGGCTGCGGGGCCCCGCTGATGGCGATCAGCCTGGTCGGTCTGGCGCGGGCGTTCCGCTCGTTCGTGCTGGCCGAGGCGGGCACCGCGGAGCGCCGGGTGGCGGATGCGATGCGCGCCCACCCGGAGTACGTCGCGGGTACCCGGCGCCCCGACACGTGGCTGATGCGCGAAGTGCCGGGCACGCTCTCCAAGATGGGCGCGGAGGCGGTCCAGGCGGTGGCGCTGGCGGACGGCCGGGCACTGGCATTCAAGATCGACGACGGCGGCGGGCGGGCGCTCGGCCCGGTGCTGGCCAGGGCGCTGGAGCTGCTCGGCATCGACGCCCCGGTGGTGGACCGGATCGGCCGGGCGCCGCTGCTGGGCGGCGGCGCGGAAGTGGGCGTGATCCGGGCGGCGTTCTGACCGTCCGGGTTCCCCGGGGATGCCCGGAAAACCTGGCGACATTCCCCGTCCCGCATGCCTAGCCTGGGGCGCATGAGCCTTGAGATCCGTACCGTCACCGAATCCGAGTTCCCCAACTGGCTGCGCGCCGTGAACACCGGCTTTCTGCGCCCGCCGACGGTGACGGACGGGGAGATCGCGGGCCGCCTCCCGCACATGGATCTGGCCCGTACCCAAGGGGTGTTCGACGACGGGCGGTGCGTGGCGTCGTTCCGGTCGATCGCGCAGGAGCTGACGGTCGTCGGCGGCGCCGCGGTGCCGTCCGACGCGGTCACCAACGTCACGGTGTCGCCCACGCACCGCCGGCGCGGGCTGCTCAGCCGGATGATGGCCACGGACCTGGCAGCGGCGAAGGAGCGCGGCGACGTGGTCGCGACACTGATCGCCGCCGAGTACCCGATCTACGGGCGGTACGGGTTCGGCCCGGCCACCTGGACCACCGAGTGGGAGATCGACGTCCCCCGGGCCGGCCTGGACCCGCGCTGGTCGGGCCCGTCCGCGGCGGACGGCGGCCGGATCGACCTGGTGGACGCGGCGGACGTGCGCAAGCTCGGCCCCGCCCTGCACGACCGGCTGCGCGCCCGGCAGCACGGCGTGGTCAGCCGCGGAGACCGCTGGTGGCAGCTGAACACCGGCGAGGACCTGCCCGTGCCGGGTTCATGGACGGAACCGTTCTACGCGGTGTACCGCAACGCGGACGGCGAGGTCGACGGCCTGCTCGTCTACCGCGCCGACGACAAGTGGGGCGATGCGAAGCAGCCGCTGAACCGGGCGTCCGTCGTCGGTCTGATCGCCGAGACGCCGGCGGCGGAACGTGCGCTGTGGCACTTCGTCTGCTCGATCGACTGGGTCACCACGGTCCGCTCCGGCTACCGCGCCCCCGACGACCTGCTCCCCCTCCTCCTCCCGGACCCGCGCGCGGCCCGCGTCGTCACGCAGGCGGACTGGATGTGGGTGCGCGTCCTGGATGTCGTACGAGCCCTGGAGGCACGCGCCTACGCCGTGCCGGCCACCCTGACCCTGGACGTCCACGACCCGGCCGGCCTGAGCGGCGGCCGCTTCCGCCTGAACGCCTCCCCGGACGGCGCGTCCTGCACGCCGACCACGGAGAGCGCCGATCTGGCCCTGGACGTACGGGAGCTGGGGACGCTCTACCTCGGCGACGAATCGGTGCTCCGGCTCGTGGCACTGGGCCGGATCGACGAACTCACGCCGGGCGCGGCGGCGGTGGCGGACGGGGTGTTCCGGGCGGGACGGCGCGCCTGGTGCCCGGATGTGTTCTAACGGCCTCCCCCGGTTGCCCCGTTGACCCGCCGGGGTGCTCCTCCAACGGCCTCCCCCACTCCCTGTCGTGGGGGAGGCCGTAAGTGCGGACATGCAAGGGCGGGGTGCTCACTCCCTGCCGGTGAGTGAGCACCCCGCCCCTGTGCGTTCCGGTGCTCAGCGCGTGGTGCCGCTGTTGAAGAGCGAGCGCGACCAGACGTAGCCGACCAGGGCGATACCGGCGCACCAGGCCAGCGAGATCCAGCCGTTGTTGCCGATCTCCGAGCCGGAGAGCAGGCCGCGCAGTGTCTCGGTCATCGGCGTGAACGGCTGGTACTCGGCGAACCAGCGCAGGCCCGGCGACATCGACTCGGCCGGCACGAACGCCGAGCCGAGGAACGGCAGGAACTGGACGAGCAACGGCTTGTTGCTCGCCGACTCGACCGTCTTGGAGATCAGGCCGAGCGCCGCGGACAGCCAGGTCACCGCGAAGGCGATGGCCGTGAGGAGGCCGGCCGCGGCCAGCCACTCCAGCGGGGTCGCCCCGGACCGGAAGCCGACGGCGAGCGCGACGCCGACGACCAGCACGGCGCTCACCATCGTCTGGATGACGCTGCCGATGACATGCCCCGTCATGAACGACGAGCGCGTGATGTTCATGGTGCGGAAGCGGTTGATGATGCCCTCGGTCATGTCGGAGCAGACCGCGATCGAGGTCGACATCGAGCCGGCGGCCACCCCCATGATGATGATGCCGGGCGTCAGGTAGTTCAGATACGCGTCCCGGCCGCCGCCCATGCCGGCGCCGATCGAGTCGCCGAAGGCGTACACGAACAGCAGCAGCATCAGGATCGGCGTCATGGCGGCGCCGAACCCCACGGACGGATAGCGGATCGCGTGCTGCAGATTCCGCCGCAGCATCGTCATCGAGTCGTGCACGGCGTAGGTGAGGGTGCTCATCGCAGGGTCTCCTTCACGTGGAGCGCGGTGTTGGTGCTGCCGTCGCCGGTCAGGGCGAGGAACACGTCGTCGAGGTCGGGGGTGTGCACGGAGAAGTCGGCGGCGCGGATACCGGCGGCGTCGAGCCGGTCGAGCAGGGAGCGCAGCGCGTCGAGGCCACCGTCGCCCGCGATGCGCAGGGCGAGCTCCTCGCCGTCGCGGGCCGCGCCGGGGAAGGCGGCGGCCGCGCGCTCGTACTCGTCGGGGTCGGTGAACCGCAGGCGTACATGGCTGCCGGGGATCTGCGCCTTGAGCTCGTCGGCGGTGCCCTCGGCGACGATCCGGCCTCCGTCGAGCACCGCGATCCGGTCAGCCAACTGGTCGGCCTCCTCCAGGTATTGCGTGGTGAGGAAGACGGTGACGCCGCCGGCGACCAGTGAACGCACGGTCTCCCACATGGTGCGGCGGCTGCGCGGGTCCAGCCCGGTCGTCGGCTCGTCGAGGAAGATCACCTGCGGGTCGCCGACCAGCGTCATGGCGAGGTCGAGCCGGCGCCGCATGCCGCCGGAGAAGGTCACGGCGCGCTTGTGCGCGACGTCCGCAATCTCGAACCGCTCCAGCAACTCCTTGGCCCGCTTGCGTCCTTCGCGCTTGCCGAGCCGCAGCAGGTCGGCCATGAGGAGCAGGTTCTCCTCGGCGGTGAGCAGGTCGTCGAGCGCGGCGAACTGCCCGGTGACGCCGATCGCGGCGCGCACACCGTCCGGCGCTGTGGCGACGTCGTGGCCCGCGACCTGGGCCTGCCCGCCGTCGGCGGAGATGAGTGTGGACAGGATCTGCACGGTGGTGGTCTTGCCGGCGCCGTTCGGTCCGAGCAGCGCGAACACGGTGCCGGACGGGATCCGCAGGTCGATGCCGTCGAGGACGGTCTTGTCGCCGTACGACTTGCGCAGATCGACGGTGGAGACGGCGGTGGGCGGCTGCTGGCCGTCCTGCCTGGGCATGGGCATGACAGAAGAAGGCATGGGGCCCTCCCATTCGAAGGCGTGATGAGCGGTGAAGTGGCCTTGGTTGTAAGGAGAGTGGGCGGGTCAGGCCCGGGCGCGGCGGATGTCGATGTTGCCGTAACGGGTACGGGCTTTGACCTCGACCCTGTCCTCGGTCTCCTCCGGGCTCTCGGACGCGGTGAGCGCGTTGTGCACCTGGCCGGAGCCCGAGCTGGCGTCGAGCCAGGCGGCCGTGCCCTCGCGGATGCCGATCTCGATGGCTCCGTAGGAGGTCTCCAACTGGACGGTGCCGCGGGTGACTTCGTCGAGGCGCAGGGTGCCGTGGGCGGTGGTGGCGGCGACCGATCCCTCGGCGCGCTCGATGAGGATGTCGCCGTTGGCGCCGCTCACGCGCAGATCGCCCAGGGCGTCGCCGACGGTCGTGGTGCCGTGCGAGTTCTTCAGGACGGCGGTGCCGTCGACGGTGCCGACGCGCAGGCTGCCGGAGCTGGTGGTGATCTCGGCGGGCCCCTCGACGCGGTCCACGGTGATGCTGCCGTGGGACGCGGTCAGGTGCAGCGGCCCGGTGGTGTCGAGGCGGACGTCGCCCATCGAGGTCTTCACACGGACCTCGCCGAGCCGGCCCTCGCCGTGCACCTGGGCCCAGGCGCCGGTCATCTCCACCTGCGAGCCCGTGGGCAGTTCGACCGTCACGTCGACGGTGCCGGTGCGCCCGATGAGATAGCGCTGCTTGGGCGTCCTGATGGTCAGCAGGCCGCTCGCGTACCCCACGTCGGTCTGCTCGGCTGCCCGTACGTCCTGGTCCTTCTTCGGGTCGCGCGGCTGCACATCGACGAGGGTGTCGAGCCGGTCAGCGGCGATGAACCGGATGGATCCGGCGTCCACGTGGGCGGTGACCGAGATCGGTTCGGGAGTGTCGAAAGGAGCGTCGAAAGAAGGCATGGCTGTCCCGTCCTCTTGGGTCTTCGCGGCGTCCCTGCTGGTGGGACGTGGTGTGGGTGAAGTGGGGCGGGCGGGGCGCGGCTAGCGCACCCAGCCCGTGAAGCTCTGTCCGACGGTGCGGGTGGTGCGGGTCTTCTCCGTCGTACGCGACTGGGTGCCGCCGTCGACCGCGGCCGACACGGCTCGTACCAGCCACGCGTTGACCGACAGGCCCTCGCGGCTCGCGGCCTCCTCGGCCCGCGCCTTGAGGTGGGCGGGCAGGCGCAGATTGACGCGGGCGGTGCCGCCGCCGCCGCCGCCGTCGTCGCCGTCGGCGGGTGCCGGGGCCGGGGCCTTGAGCGGCTCGGCGGGCCCGCTCTTGTCCTCGTACGTCTCGTCGCGCGGCGGCGGCGTCACCACGAAGTCCGGGTCGAGCCCACGCAGCCGTACGTCGACCGAGCCCGGGGCGAGTTCACGGGTGATCTCGTCCATCGCGGCGGAGAGCACATTGAGCATCGTCAGGCGGGTCGCCGACTCCAGGGGAGCGGTGAGCCGCTCGGCCAGCTCGCGGGCTTCTTCGCCGCCGGCTTCGGCGGCCACCGCGAGTTCGCGGCGGAGGTTGTCGACATACGGCGTGAGGTCCATGACGTCATAGTGGCATCACGATGGCTCCATGTACAAGCCTGTGGGGGGAGTGATTCTGGGTCGGAGCTATTCTGACGGCCCTGACCTGCGAAAATATGTTTGGCATCAAGTTGCTTCAATGTGGTGCCACGTGGAGTCTCGACCTCTCTGGCACCTCTAGTGGCGCCACGTGATGCCACTAGGTGCCGCACTCCTCCCACTCGGTGGCGGGACCCGCGAGGACGGCCTCGGCTGCGGCAAGCAGATCGGCCCCGCAGTCGGCGGCCGGCCGACGGAGGAACGCCCGGTGCACTTCGGCGAGCCGCGCCGACGGCTCGACGGCATCAGGCAGAAGAGCCTGCCGAGACCCTGCGAAATCTGGAGCGGATCGGCCTGGCCGGCCGGACCGTGATTCGCGGCGGCCGCGGAGGTGGCGTCGGCGTTGGCCTGCGGCAGCCCGCCGCCCGACGGCCCAGGAGCACTGACCTGACGGCGTTAGGCTGGCCCGGTGACGCTTGAGGATCTCGTACGGCTGCGCCGGGCCCGTGACGTGATGGACCGCGACTACGCCCAGCCCCTCGACGTCCCGGCACTGGCGCGCGTCGCCCTCATGTCGCCCGGGCACTTCTCCCGCAGCTTCCGGGCTGCCTACGGGGAGACCCCGTACAGCTACCTGATGACCCGCCGTGTCGAGCGGGCCAAGGCGCTGCTGCGGCGGGGCGACCTGAGTGTGACGGAGGTCTGCTTCGCGGTCGGCTGTACGTCGCTGGGGTCGTTCAGCTCGCGCTTCACCGAGCTGGTCGGCGAGAGCCCGAGCGCGTACCGGGCCCGCCGCCACGACCCGGGCGCCGCCATTCCGGCGTGCGTCGCCAAGATCCTCACGCGGCCGGTCAGGAACGGACCGGTCAGGATCGGGGAAGCGGAATCCGCCGACCGCCCGTAGCGTCGAAGGCATGAACATCAAGCTGTCCCAGTGCTTCATCGCAGTCGACGACCATGACAAGGCGCTCGCCTTCTACCGCGACGTTCTCGGCCTGGAGGTACGCAACGACGTGGCGTTCGAGGGGATGCGCTGGGTGACCGTCGGCTCACCCGCGCAGCCGGACGTGGAGATCGTTCTCGAACCGCCGGCCGCGAACCCGAACGCCTCGCCGGAGGACAAGCAGGCGATGGCCGAGCTGCTGGCCAAGGGCATGCTGCGCGGCGTGATCTTCTCCACCGACGACTGCGACGCCACCTTCGAGCGCCTCCGGGCCGCAGGCGGCGAGGTGCTCCAGGAGCCGGTCGACCAGCCCTACGGCGTCCGCGACTGCGCCTTCCGCGACCCGGCCGGCAACATGCTGCGCTTCACCCAGCCGCGCGATCGGTGACGTCCGCTCGCGCCGGCGCGGCTTGTGATCGCCTGGGAGCCGTTGCGGGAACCCTGACTGACGCAACGTCAGGCGGCGTGCGCGACAGGTGGCCGGGCGGATCAGGAATCGAGAAGCGTGGTCACCGACCCGCAGTTAACGTGACGGGCATGGACATCACCATTCACACGACCTTCCTCCCGCATGACGACCCGGACGCCGCCCTGGCCTTCTACCGTGACACCCTCGGCTTCGAGGTCCGCAGCGACGTCGGACACGGCAAGATGCGCTGGATCACGGTCGGCCCCGTCGATCAGCCCGGCACGTCCATCCTCCTGGCGCCGCCGGCCGCCGACCCCGGGGTCACCGAGGACGAGCGCCGCACCATCGTCGAGATGATGGCCAAGGGCACCTACGGCTGGATCCTGCTGGCCACCCGGGACCTCGATGGCACCTTCGAGAAGGTGCAGGCCGGCGACGCCGAGGTCGTCCAGGAGCCGACCGATCAGCCCTACGGCGTTCGCGACTGCGCCTTCCGCGATCCCGCGGGCAACCTGATCCGCATCCAAGAGCTTCGCTGAGCCGTTCGGTCATCGATCTGCCCTCGGTGGCCGGCGTCGCGACCACTGCGAAGAATGCGGCGGCCGGCGCTTCCGTGCTCCTGCGCCCCGGGCGAGCCGACCACCGGCCCCCACCTGGCCGCCGCCCGCTCCACCCTCAGCAAGTACCCAGGTCCTCGCACACATGGATGAAAGGAGCTCTCTCTCATGTGTCACCCCGCGTGGATGCGCGCACTTACCGCCGCGCAGCGCCTGAGCGACCTCGCGCGACTGCGCCGCGTCCGCGACCGGATCGACCGGGAGTACGCGCAGCCGTTGAACGTCGAGGCGCTCGCCCGCGGCGCGAACATGTCGGCCGGGCATCTCAGCCGGCAGTTCCGCTCGCCTACGGCGAGTCGCCGTACGCCTATCTGATGACGCGTCGCATCGAGCGCGCGACGGCGCTGCTGCGGCGCGGCGATCTCAGCGTCACCGAGGTCTGCTTCGCGGTCGGCTGCTCATCGCTGGGCACCTTCAGCACCCGCTTCACCGAGCTGGTCGGCATGCCGCCCAGCGCCTACCGGCGCCGCGCGGCGGGCTCTGCGGATGGGATGCCGTCGTGCGTGACGAAACAGGTGACCAGACCGGTCAGGAATCGAGAAGCACCGGCAGCCGAGCCGCAACTAGCGTGACGGACATGACCTCCATCGAATCCATCACTCTCGAGGTGGCCGACCCCGCGGCCGCCAACCGCTTCTACACCACCGCCTTCGGTTTGGGTACTCAGCTGCGCCTGCGGGCCTCCGAGGCGCCGACGACCGGCTTCCGCGGGTTCACGCTGTCGCTCACGGTGTCCCAGCCGTCCACCGTCAACAGCCTCATCGACGCCGCCCTCGACGCCGGTGCCACGCCGCTGAAGCCGGCCTCGAAGTCGCTCTGGGGTTATGGCGGCGTCGTACAGGCCCCGGACGGGACGATCTGGAAGGTCGCGACCTCGGCGAAGAAGGACACCGGCCCGGCCACCCGGGAGTTCGACGAGATGGTGCTCCTGCTGGGAGTCGCCGACATGACCGCGAGCAAGCGGTTCTACGTCGACCGCGGCCTCGCCGTGGCGAGGAGCTTCGGCAGCAAGTACGTCGAGTTCGCCGCTGGGTCGGGTCCCGTCAAGCTGGCGCTGTACAAGCGCCGTGCCCTTGCCAAGGACGCCGGCGTCCCTGCCGACGGCACCGGATCGCACCGTCTCGTGCTCGGCGGCGACGCCGGGGTCTTCACCGACCCGGACGGGTTCGCCTGGGAGGCCGCGTCGCTGACAGGCACGCCGTCCGACCGATGACCGACGGAGCCCCTCCCTCGGCGGAAGGGCTCTCCACGATGTGACTGGAGGAAGCATGACAGGCACGCCGCCGCGTGGGCTCGAGGAGAGGCTGCGGGACACTCGCGCGAAACTGGAGAGCGACGTCGATCTCTGGGTCGCGACGCCGGGCTCCCCGGGCGTCCACCTCATCCCGCTCTCGTACCGCTGGGACGGGACCGCGTTCCTCATCTCGACGCCGCGTGCCTCGATCACCGGCCGCAACCTGTTGGCGGACGGGCGGGTGAGACTCGGCCTCGGGCCGACGCGCGACGTCGTCGTCGTCGACGGCGCCGCCGAACCGGTGGACATCGCGGACCTCGCGCCGGGGGCGGGCGACGCGTTCGCGGCCAAGACCGGTTTCGACCCGCGCGAACTCGACGAGCCCTACCAGTACTTCCTGATCCGGCCGCGGCGCATCCAGGCCTGGCGGGAGGCGAACGAGCTGCAGGGACGAGACCTCATGCGCGACGGCCGCTGGCTCGGCTGACCGCCGCACGGGAACGCAGACTCCGTACCTCCAGCCTGACTCTCGGCATCAAGGGCCCTGCCACCAGGTATTTCCGGTGGCAGGGCCCCGCCCGTGCGATGACTCGCCGCTGATCAGTTCAGGATGGTGTACGTGTTCCAGCCGCCGCCGACCTTGACCCGGGCACCGAAACCGCTGCCCGTGCCGTTGCCGGGGTGGATGTACAGATTGCCGCTGGTGTCGCGGGCCAGCAGGTCACCCTTGCCGTCCACCGACCGTGATGTTGTAGCTTCCCCAGCTGCTGCTGATCTTGGGAACGTCGTCCGGCGAGTAGCTGTAGTTGTAGACCCCGCCGTCGAACACCTCCAGCAGATCGACCAGGGTGTTCTCGTTGAGCGAGGACGCGTAGAAGGGCTTGGCACCCTTCCAGCTGCCGTCGTCGCTCGTCTTGTCGGGTGGGTTCCACAGAAGACAAAGCCCCGCCAGGGGTAAGTGGTGGAACCGGGTCGAGCGGATTCACAGATGCGTTACATGCATGGTGAATCGGTGCCCGGGGTGGTCACAGACCCCACAGCTGTGACGCACGGGACCGAAAGGGTTTAACGATGAACTACAAGGTGGCTGCCGAAACCGTCGGTGACGGCGAGCGGGCGGGGTTCGGCGTAGGCGGTGTCGTGGTTGCTCTCGCGGACAAGGCCCGGATCGGCCGCACGTGGCGCGGAACACTTTTGCAAGCATGTGCTTGCAATAGTTAGCAGTGAAGGCGCACTATCGAGTCATGGCATCACTCAACGTCGGCAATCTCGGTGAGTACCTGCGCGAGCAGCGTCGCAATGCGCAGCTGTCGCTGCGGCAGCTCGCCGATGCCGCCGGGGTGTCCAATCCGTATCTCAGCCAGATCGAACGCGGGCTGCGCAAGCCGAGCGCCGAGGTGCTGCAGCAGGTTGCCAAGGCCCTGCGGATCTCCGCCGAGACCCTCTACGTACGGGCCGGGATTCTGGACGAGCGGGAGCGGGAGGAGCTGGAGACCCGGGCGGTCATTCTGGCCGATCCCTCGATAAACGAGCGGCAGAAGAACGTGCTGCTGCAGATCTACGACTCCTTCCGCAAGGAGAACGGGTTCGAGACCGCCCCGGGGGAACCCGGTGACGAATCCGGCTTCAGCGCGGACGGCACGGATGCCGATACAGCTTCAAAGCCTTCACCACCCTCACACTGAGTCTGATGATCCGGGAGGACCACAGTCATGGCCATCACCGATGACCTGCGTAAGACCCTCACCGACCCGACCCCCCTCTACTTCGCCGCCGGTACGGCGGACCTCGCCGTGGAGCAGGCCCGGAAGGTTCCGGCCCTGATCGAGCAGCTGCGGGCCGAGGCGCCCGAGCGGATCGAGGCCGTGCGCAACACGGACCCCAAGGCCGTCCAGGAGAAGGTGACCACGCAGGCCAGGGAGGCGCAGGCCACCGTGCAGGCCAAGGTCTCCGAGGTGCTCGGGTCGCTCGACACCGATCTGAAGAAGCTCAGCGAGTCGGCCCAGGACCTGGCGCTGCGCAGTCTGGGAGTGGCCGCGGAGTACGCGGTACGGGCCCGGGAGACGTACGAGAAGGTTGCCGAGCGCGGCGAGCAGACGGTGCGGACGTGGCGCGGCGAGACCGCCGAGGAGATCGTCGAGATCGCTGTCGTCGTCGAGCCGCGGCGGGAGTCCGAGCCGAAGCCGAAGCCGAAGGCGGAGCCCGCCGCCAAGAGCGAGCCGAAGACCGCTGCCAGGACGGAGCCCCGCACGTCGGCCGCGCCCGCCAAGAAGGCGCCCGCAC
Source organism: Streptomyces sp. NPDC048496 (assembly GCF_043200055.1). Classification (NCBI taxonomy): domain Bacteria; kingdom Bacillati; phylum Actinomycetota; class Actinomycetes; order Kitasatosporales; family Streptomycetaceae; genus Streptomyces; species Streptomyces sp. NPDC048496. Next base: position 76,460 of record NZ_JBICXB010000007.1, read on the forward strand.
GCAAGCCCGCGGAGGCGCCTGCGAGCAAGCCCGCGGAGGCGCCTGCGAGCAAGCCCGCGGCGAAGAAGACCACGCCGCCGACCGCCAAGTAGCACTGCGGACGGTGTGTACCGGGGCGCGGGGCGGGCACCTTTCGGGGTGGCCGGCTCGTTGTCCCGGTACCTTGGCCGCGAGGCGCTCATCCACTTATTAGGCGGTGCACACCATGTTGCTCACAGGATTCAGCACGCTCGTCTGGCTGCTCTACATGATCATGCTCGTCCTGGCCGTGGTCGCACTGTTCCTGGCCGCGACGGCCCGCGAGGACGCGTACCGTGCCGCGGACAAGCAGAAGAAGTCCTTCTGGCTGATCATCCTCGGCATCACCGTTGCCGTGAACCTCTTCGTGCCGATGCTGTTCCTGCAGCTCGCGGGCGCGGTCGCATCGATCGTCTTCATGGTCGACGTACGGCCCGCGCTCAAGGCGGTCTCCGGCGGCGGTGGCCGACGCGGCGGTTCCAGCAGCGACGGGCCGTACGGGCCCTACAACGGCGGGCGCTGAGCGTTCGCGGGTGACGGCGCCGATCCGGGACGGGGGCGGGGGAGCGACGTGCTCCGGCTGCGGCCCCGGTTGCCGCTCCGGTCACGGTCGAGCAGCAGGACCGCCACGTCGTCGGTCAGTTCGCCGCCGTTCAGCTCCCGGACCTCGGCCACGGCGGCTTCCAGCAGCGCCTCTCCGGTGAGCCCCTCCGCCAGTTGACGGTTGATCATCGCGACCATGCCGTCCTGGCCGAGCCGCTGCGTCTCGTTCGCCCCGACGCGGCCTTCGATCAGACCGTCCGTGTACATCATCAGGCTCCAGGAGCCACCCAGTTCGACCTGCCTGCGCGGCCAGCGGGCACGCGGCAGCAGCCCCAGGGCCGGGCCGCCGTTCTCGTACGGGAGCAGCTGTGCCGCCCGTCCGTGGCGGGCGACCAGCGGCGCGGGGTGGCCCGCCAGGCAGAGACCTGCGTGGCGCCCGTCGGGGGTGATGTCGACGGTGCAGAGCGTCGCGAAGATCTCCTCGCTCTCCCGCTCGTGCTCCAGGACCTGCTGGAGCGTGGAGAGCAGCTCGTCCCCGCAGAGCCCGGCGAGCGTCAATGCCCGCCACGCTATGCGCAGTTCGACGCCGAGTGCCGCCTCGTCCGGGCCGTGGCCGCAGACGTCGCCGATCATCGCGTGGACGGTGCCGTCGGGCGTGCGCACCGTGTCGTAGAAGTCCCCGCCGAGCAGTGCGCGGCTGCGTCCTGGGCGGTAGCGGGCGGCGAAGCGGAGGTCGGAGCCCTGGAGCAGGGGGGTGGGCAGCAGTCCGCGTTCCAGCCGGGCGTTCTCCTGGGCGCGCAGCTTCGACTCGGTGAGCTGGTGCTGCGCCACGTCGGCGCGCTTGCGTTCGACGGCGTAGCGGATGGCGCGGGTGAGCAGCCGTCCGTCGAGCTCGCCGCGGAGGAGATAGTCCTGGGCGCCGACACGCACCGCCTCGGCGGCCAGCTCGGTGTCGTCCTCCGCGGTGAACGCGAGGACGGCGTGGCGCGGTGCGATGCGCAGGACGTGCGTGAGGGTGGCGAGCCCGGCATGCCCCTCGGCGCCCTCGCCGGCGCGTGTCTCGCTGCTGGGCGGCAGAGCCAGGTCCAGCAGGATGCAGTCGACGTCGTCCGTGAGGAGCCGGCCCGCCTCGGTCAGATTGCGGGCGGTGCGGATGCGCACCCGGGTGCCGGCCGCGACCGGGAGCTCGGGGACGGTGAAGGTGCCCGCCGGGTCGTCCTCGATCACCAGGAGGGTGAGGTCGGCGACGTGGGTGGTTTCCACAGCGGGAACGGCTTGCTGCTGGGGTACGGGTACGGGCATCGGTTCGGTTTCCTTCCCTCCCCCCGAGGGCGCGGCGGAACGACGATCGACGATCCGCCAGACCGGGACGATAGCGGTACCGGACAGGCGAACGGAATGGCGAACGGCAACCGACCCCTGGCATATGCGGAGCCATAAGCCGCGTCCCGTCACGGATCCGGCGCGATGTGCCCGCCCGGGACCGGGTGGGGGGCCATGACGAACATCACCCTGCGGTGGGGCCGGGGGTGGCGTGGCTCACGGCGCGGGCGCATGGTCCCGGTCGCTGGGTGCGGGTGTGGGCGCGTGGTCCGTTGGTCCGGGTCACCGGACGCGGGTCACTGGACGCGGGTGGCCGGCGCGGGGGCCCTCACTTGTCCGGGCGGACCACCCCGAGTATCTCCATCGAGCCCGCGCCCGCCAGCGTGACATTCCGGCCCGGGCGCGGTGCGTGCACGATCGCGCCGTCGCCGATGTACATCCCCACATGGCTGGCGTCACCGTGGTAGATGATCAGGTCGCCGGGGCGCATGTCCTTGATCGCGATGTGCGGGAGCTGCCGCCACTGTTCCTGTGAGGTGCGCGGGATCGGCCGTCCCGCCGCCGCCCACGCCTGGGACGTCAGCCCGGAGCAGTCGTACGATCCCGGGCCTTCGGCCCCCCATTCGTACGGCTTGCCGATCTGCGACGTCGCGAAGGCCACCGCCTTCTTGTCGCGCTCGCTCGCCTCGCGGTTGATCTCCTTGAGGGCGCCGGAGCCGAGCCAGGCGGTCTGTGCCCGGTACTCCGCATCCTGCTCCAGCTCGAGGAGGCGGGCCCGCTCCTCCTTCTTCAGCTGTGATTCCAGCTTCTTCGCGGCGGCGATCTGCGCGTTGATCTGCTTCTTGGCCTTGGCCTGCTTGATCCGGTTGGCTTCGAGTTTCGTCCAGTTGGTGCTCGCGTCCTTGGTGTACATCTCCAAGTCCGCCTGGGTCCTGGTCAGGTCACCGAGGACACCCTTGGCTGCCTGCTGGCCCTGCCAGACCCGGTTGATGCCGTCCATGAACATCTGCGGGTCGTCGCTGAGCATCAGTTGCGCGCCCGGCGGCAGCCCGCCGGTCCGGTACTGCTCGCGGGCCTGGGCGCCTGCCTTGCTCTTGAGGTCGGCGATCTTCGCCTGTCCCTCGACGATCGCCTTCGCCAGTTCGACGATCTCGCCGGACTGCTTCTTGGCCTGCTCGTCGGCGAGGTTGTACGCGTCGGTGGCCGCCCCGGCCTTGCGGTAGAGGGCGTCTATCTCCTTGCGCACCTCTTCGAGGCTTTTCTTCGGTGCCCCGGCAGAGGCGGTGGGGGAGGGTGGTGCGGGCGCCGCGAATGCCTGGGTCGGCGCGGTCAGTACGGTCAGCGTGCAGACCAGAATGATCGCGGCAGCGGCACAGTGGCGTCGGTTCACAAGCTCCCCCTACGAACGGATCTGATTTACCGTCAGTAACTTTTCGCGACGTCGAGATCGTGCCATGCCGTACCGAAAAGCAACAGAGGCGGCCAGCTCCTGTCCTGACGGGCACTCGGGTCACACGGGTCATGCCGGTCGTGCGGGATCGCTCCCCCTCGTCTGGGACGAACGACGCCCCGTCCACGTTCCCGGGTGTCCCTCGAAGCACTCTCGTTCAGAAACTGTCGGGTTCGGGCCGCAGCGCCGCCCATTTCACCGTGACCTCACCCTGCCGCCACCGCCGTACCCCGTCCGTCAGCGGCCAGTCGCCGGAAAGCGAACGCACCGCGGTGATCCAGCGCTGTCGCGCGCCCAGCGAGGCGTACGGCGCCGCGGCGGCCCACGCCCGGTCGAAGTCGCGCAGGAACGCGTGGACCGGTTCGCCCGGCACATTGCGGTGGATCAGCGCCTTGGGGAGTCGTTCCGCGAGATCGGAGGGGCGGTCCAGGGAGCCGAGGCGGGTCGCGAACGTGACCGTGCGCGGGCCCTCCGGGCCGAGCGCCACCCACACATGGCGGCGCCCGATCTCGTCGCAGGTGCCCTCCACCAGCAGCCCGTCGGGTGCGAGCCGGGCGCAGAGCCGCTGCCAGACCGCGGCGACCTCACCCTCGTCGTACTGGCGCAGTACGTTCGCCGCCCGGATGAGAGTGGGGCGGCCGGCCAGCGGTATCTCGAAGCCGCCGTGGACGAAGGTGAGCCCCTCTTCCTCGTACGGTTTCGCCGCCGCGACCCGCTCCGGGTCGATCTCGATGCCGACGACCGCCGTGCGCGGATCGGCGGTGCGCAGGCGGTGCAGCAGCTCCACGGCGGTCCAGGGCGCGGCCCCGTACCCGAGGTCGACGGCGACGGGGGCGTCGGAGCGGCGCAGGGCCGGACCGTGCGTGGCGGCGATCCAGCGGTCCATGCGGCGGAGCCGGTTCGGGTTGGTGGTCCCGCGGGTCGCGGTGCCGATGGGGCGCATGACAGCGAGCCTAACGATCCCTGGGGCGGCGGCCTGCAGGACCGTCGACTCCGGGCGGGCGTGGTGACGCGCCGTGGCCGAGCGTAATGATTTGGTAAAGCGGAAATGAAAGGGCGTATTCCGCTGTTCCAGCCTTTCGAAGGGGCTCCGTGTCCCTTCGGTGCCATGCCCTGAGCGAGGAGGACCGGACGACGTGAGCCAGTACGTCTCTCGGCTCGGCAGCAGCCGTATGGCGCCGCGCCTCAGGTTCCCCGGCACCTTTCCCGGCGGCCACCGCAAACCCCGCCGCATCGCGATGCTCTCCGTCCACACGTCCCCGCTGCACCAGCCGGGCACGGGCGACGCGGGCGGCATGAACGTCTACATCGTGGAGCTGGCCAAGCGGCTCGCCGCGATCGGCATCGAGGTGGAGATCTTCACCCGGGCCACCACCGGCGCACTGCCCCCGGCGGTCGAGCTGTCGCCCGGCGTCCTGGTCCGGCATGTCGACGCGGGACCGTACGAAGGCCTGGCCAAGGAGGACCTGCCCGCCCAGCTCTGCGCCTTCACGCACGGCGTGATGCAGGCCTGGGCGGGCCAGCGGCCCGGCTACTACGACCTGGTCCACTCCCACTACTGGCTCTCCGGCCATGTCGGCTGGCTCGCCGCGCAGCGCTGGGGCGTTCCGCTCGTCCACGCCATGCACACCATGGCGAAGGTGAAGAACGCCGCGCTCGCCGAGGGCGACACCCCCGAGCCGGCCGCCCGGGTCATCGGTGAGACGCAGATCGTCAATGCCGCGAACCGGCTGATCGCGAACACCGTGGAGGAGGCGGACGAGCTCGTCCGCTTCTACGAGGCCGATCCGGCGGCGGTCGCCGTCGTGCACCCCGGGGTCAACCTCGACCGCTTCCGCCCCGCCGACGGGCGGGCCGCCGCCCGGGCCCGCCTCGGACTGCCCCAGGACGCCCTCATACCGCTCTTCGCGGGCCGCATCCAGCCGCTGAAGGCTCCCGATGTGCTGCTGCGCGCGGTGGCCGTGCTGCTGGACCGGAACCCCTCGCTCCGTTCCCGGATCGTCGTTCCGGTGGTCGGCGGCCCCAGCGGCAGCGGGCTCGCCAAGCCGGAGGGCCTGCAGAAGCTGGCGGCGCGGTTGGGGATCGCCGATGTCGTACGGTTCCACCCGCCGGTCGGTCAGGATCAGCTCGCCGACTGGTTCCGGGCGGCGTCCGTGCTGGTCATGCCCTCGTACAGCGAGTCCTTCGGTCTGGTCGCCATCGAGGCGCAGGCGGCGGGCACCCCCGTCGTCGCGGCGGCCGTGGGCGGGCTGCCGGTGGCGGTACGGGACGGGGCGAGCGGTTTCCTGATCCCCGGGCACGACCCGGAGGCGTACGCACAGGCGCTGGCCCGGTTCGCCGAGTCGCCGGAGCTCGTCGCCCGGATGGGCGGGGCGGCGGCCGCGCACGCGCAGGGCTTCGGCTGGGACACGGCCGCGTCCGCGACCGCGGACGTGTACACCGCGGCGATGCACGAACACCGCCGGCGCGTCCGCGTCCACCACGTCTGACGTACGCGCCCACCACGGCCGACGCGCACCCGCGCCGGGGCGACGTACGCCCGCACCACACCTCACGTACGCTCACCCCATGGCTGACGTATCCGCCGAAGCGGCAACAGCGCAGGTCATCGAGGCGACGCTGAAGGACGCCGGGCTCGAATGGGAGAGCCCCGACCGCGGTACCTACGTGGTGAAGCTTCCCGGTACCCGCAAGCTGTCCACCACCTGCTCGCTCATCGTCGGCAAGCACTCGCTCTCCCTCAACGCCTTCGTCATCCGCCACCCGGACGAGAACGACGCGGCGGTCCATCGCTGGCTGCTGGAGCGCAACCTCCGCCTCTTCGGCGTGAGTTACGCGATCGACCGGCTCGGCGACATCTACCTCGTCGGCCGGCTGCCGCTCTCCGTGGTCACGCCCGAGGAACTGGACCGGCTGCTCGGCACGGTCCTCGAAGCGGCCGACGGCTCCTTCAACACGCTGCTGGAGCTGGGCTTCGCGAGCGCGATCCGCAAGGAGTACGCGTGGCGGGTGTCGCGCGGCGAGTCCACGCGGAACCTGGACGCGTTCACGCATCTGACCCAGCGGCCCGCCAACTGACCTCCCTCGCCGACGCCCTGCACCACGACGCCGTACCCGACGACTCCGCCGACGCCGCCCCGCAATCAACCGCATCACCGCCGTGCACGGAGACCGGGTCGCCCCGGAGCGCCCGCTCCCGCTCGGCTCGGCATGGGAGAGAGCCCCTTCACGGGATGATCACAACGCAATCACGATCAAGCGCTGTACCCTAATTGGTTGATCGTCAAACCATGGCTCGCGCATAGGGTTTGCGACATGAGACCCACTGCCATACGCCGTACCGCCGTTGCCGCCGCCTGCGCGATCTCCCTGACCCTGCTTGCCACCGCCTGTGGGGGAGACTCCGACTCCGGCAGCAAGGGCGCCGACGGCAAGGGCAAGGAGGGCGCCGCGGCCCAGCCTGCTGCCAAGGCGCTGACCGCCGCCGAGCTGGACAAGGTCGCGCTGGTCCAGGGTGACGTCAAGGGGTACAAGGTCGCCGATACGGGCAAGGCCGATGTCGTCTCGGCCTCCGACGTCACTGCGGACAAGGAGGCCTGCGAGCCTCTCGCCGACGCGCTGATGGGCGCCGAGCTCGGCACGCCCGCGGCGGTCAACCGGCGCAAGGTGATCAGCGAGCCCAAGAAGGGCCAGAAGGACAAGCTGGACAGCGCGGACGCCGGGGAGGCCTTCACCGCCGCCTTCGACATCACGACGACGCTGACGTCCCTCGCCTCGTACGACGGCAAGGGCGCCCAGGACACCGTCGGGAGCGTACGTACCGCGGCGACCGAGTGCTCCGGCGGCTTCACCCTCACCGCGGGCGGGACGAAGCAGAAGGTCGTCACGATCAAGGAGGAGAAGATCTCGGGCGGCGAGGAGGCCGCCGCCTGGACGCTGACGGTGGAGCAGGACGGCGAGAAGACCCCGCTCAAGCTGATCGTCGCACGCCAGGGCGCCACGGTCGCGTCGTTCAGCGCTCTCAACCTGGCCGCTTCCGGCACGGGCCAGGACTTCGAACTGCCGACCGCGGTGGTCGACGCGCAGCTCGCAAAGCTCGCCTGAGCGGCGGAAGTCAGGGAAGCGGGACAAGCCGCACCACGGTGACGGTGAGGACGGACCCGGAGACGTAATAGAGCACGATGGCACCGGCGACCGTCGCCTCACGCCGGTCGTGCTCACTCTTGACGGCGGACGACCCGTGCCCGTACGGGTCGCTCCCCAGGGTGCGCGCCATCTCGTCCCGGAAGGTGTCGCCTTCCCGCATCTTGGCCAGGGTGTCGTCGGCGGGCGGAGCGTAGGAAATACGGAAGCTCAAGCGACGCTCCGCCTCTCGGCCTCGTCCCGCGCCAGCCGGTCCAGGATCCGCTCGGCCTCGGGATCGGGCACGGCCTCCAGCATCCAGTGCCGCATCACGGCCTGGATCTCCTGCACTCCGGCCCCGTTGATGGCGCGGTCGAACTCCTCGCGTCTCTCCTCGGGCAGCGTGGCCCGGATGTCCGGAATGCTGTTGGGCACGTCGACTTCGGTGCCGCCGACAAACGTCTTCAGTGGCTCGCCCATGACCGTTCTCCCGATCGCCCAACGTGCTGTGCCACACAGTACGGCGGTGGGTACGGTCCGTCACCTAGCGTGCCGCCACCACCTCCTGGAGGGAGGTGGTGGGTCGTCAGAAGCCGGGGACGACGGCTCGGGCAGTTCCCGTACGGCGGACCGGCGCTCTGGCCGCAGCCGCACCTCGGCGATGTCGTACCGGGTCAACGCCCGGGCCGTCACCAGATATTGCCGGACGGTCTCCGTGTCACCCTGCGTGTCGACGAGGTCGTTGTACCAGAACGCCGTCCCGAAGTCCGTTCCGCGATGGGCCTGTTGGTACGGCAGAGTGGAGCGGGCGGCGTTGGCGGTTATGGCGTTGGTGATCGAATGGTGATCAGCGGTCTGTGCGGACATGAGGCCGCACCCCAGCGGAGCGGATCGGAGTCGACGCCGGACATCTCCGCGCGGTCAGCGGGGGGCTGTTGGCGTCCGGCCGAGCGGTGGCGATCGGGAGAGGTGGGCTCATGGGCGCATCGGCATGGAACTACTGCGTGCCGTACGAGCCGGACCTGCACAAGGCGTTCGAGGGCTTGCGGCGGAAGGTGTTCAAGGAGCGGGACTACCTCAGGGCCGGGAAGTACTGGGGGCGGCGGTGGCCAGCTGACGGCCCAGCCGCGCCAGCTGATCGGCGGCTGGGACATCTACGACCGGATCGAGGCGACGGGGAACCTCGGCGGCTCGGCGTTCGGCGACCTCGTGGCCCGGGACAAGGCCGGCGTGCTGTGGCTCTACCAGGGGACGGGCCGCGGCGGCTTCGCCACCCGGGCGAAGGTCGGCGCGGGCTGGCGGATCTACGACAAGATCGCGGGCGGCAGCGACCTGAACGGGGACGGGCGTCCCGACCTGCTCGCCACCGACACCGCCGGGGTGCTCTGGCTCTACAAGGGCACCGGCTCCGCCACCACCCCGTTCGCCGCGCGGACGAAGATCGGCGCGGGCTGGGGGATCTACAACGAGCTCGCGGCCGTCGGCGACATCGCGGGCGCCCCGGCGGGCGACCTCCTCGCCCGGGACAAGGCCGGTGTCCTCTGGCTGTATCTGGGCAAGGGCGACGGGACCTTCGCGCCGCGTACGAAGGTCGGCGCCGGCTGGAACGAGTACGGCCAGCTCGCCGGCATCGGCGACGGCGACCGCGACGGCCGCCCCGACCTCCTCGCCTTCAGCGCGGCGTCGCAGTACCTCTACGGGGGTACGGGAAGCGTGAGCGTTCCCTTGCGGCGCAGGCAGCTCGCGTCCCTGCCGTACGTGAACGACCGGGGCAACCTCATCGCCTGACAGCCCCGACCGCCCTGGCCGCGCCCCCGCTCCGGGGCGCGGTCGGGACGGGGCCGCGTCCGTGATGCCGACCAGCCGAGCGCACGCGGAAGGCCATCGTCTCGGTCTACCCAGGGCCCAGGACGCCTCCCGAGGCACCCTGACGGCCCACAGGCGGCCCCAGAACAACGACAAGCCCCCTGCCGGCGGAGAAACCGCAGGCAGGGGGCTTGATCACGTGTGAAGCTACTTCTTGCCCTGGTTCTTCACGGCCTCGATGGCGGCCTTCGCCGCGTCCGGGTCGAGGTACGTGCCGCCCGGCTTCAGCGGGCGGAAGTCGGCGTCCAGCTCGTAGGCGAGCGGGATGCCGGTCGGGATGTTCAGGCCCGTGATGTCGGCGTCCGAGATGCCGTCGAGGTGCTTGACCAGGCCGCGGAGGCTGTTGCCGTGGGCGGCGACCAGGACCGTGCGGCCGGCCAGCAGGTCCGGGACGATGCCGTCGTACCAGTACGGCAGCATGCGCTCGACGACGTCCTTGAGGCACTCGGTGCGCGGACGCAGCTCGCTCGGGATCGACGCGTAGCGCGGGTCGTCGCTCTGCGAGAACTCGGCGCCGTCCTCGAGGACGGGCGGCGGGGTGTCGTACGAGCGGCGCCAGAGCATGAACTGCTCCTCGCCGAACTCGGCCAGGGTCTGCGCCTTGTCCTTGCCCTGCAGGGCGCCGTAGTGGCGCTCGTTCAGGCGCCAGGAGCGGTGGACCGGGATCCAGTGGCGGTCCGCGGACTCCAGCGCGAGCTGCGCGGTGCGGATGGCACGCTTCTGGAGGGAGGTGTGCAGGACATCGGGGAGCAGACCGGCGTCCTTGAGCAGCTCACCGCCGCGGACTGCCTCCTTCTCGCCCTTCTCGGTGAGGTTGACGTCCACCCAACCGGTGAACAGGTTCTTCGCGTTCCATTCGCTCTCGCCGTGGCGGAGGAGGATCAGCTTGTACGGTGCGTCGGCCATGAGCCCGAGCGTAATCGAACCCGTGCGGGCACCGCGCAGCCGGTCACAGGGCGGACAGGCGGCGGGGGAGTGGCGGGTGGGGCGGCTTCGATTGACGGCAGCCGTCAAACGAGTGGCGGTCCGGAAGCAGAGCTTCGTAATGTGCTGATAGCCATCGGGCCACTTACCGCTCGAACCCGTTCCGTACGCCCCCGGGGGGAACCGTTATGTCTGTCGCCGGTCTCAGACGGGCCGCACACGAGACCGTGTCCGGTCTCCCCAGGGAGTTCTGGTGGCTGTGGACCAGCACTCTGGTCAACCGCCTCGGGGCGTTCGTCGCCACCTTCATGGCCCTCTACCTGACCCTGGACCGGGGCTACTCCGCCTCGTACGCGGGGCTGGTCGTCGCGCTGCACGGACTCGGCGGGGTCGTCTCCTCGCTCGGCGCGGGGGTGATGACGGACCGGCTCGGGCGGCGGCCCACGATGCTGATCGCGCAGAGTTCGACCGCCGCGTCGGTCGCGTTGCTCGGGTTCATGGTCCATCCGGTCGCGATCGCCGCGGTCGCGTTCCTCGTCGGCATGACGAGCAACGCGTCCCGCCCCGCCGTGCAGGCGATGATGGCCGACATCGTCCGGCCCGAGGACCGGGTGCGGGCGTTCTCGTTGAACTACTGGGCGATCAACCTGGGCTTCGCGGTGTCGTCCGCGGGCGCGGGGTTCATCGCCGAGTACAGCTATCGGGCCGGGTTCATGGCCGAGGCCACGATGACGCTGTTCTGCGCGGTCGTCGTCTTCCTGAAGGTGCCGGAGTCCCGGCCGGAGCGGACACCGAGAATCGCGAAGGGCGGGGCGGCCGAGTCCGAGGTCCGGCTCTCCACCGTGCTGCGCGACGGCCGCTTCATGAGCGTCGTCGGACTGTCGTTCGTGGTCGCGCTGATCTTCCAGCAGGGGTACGTGGGGCTGCCGGTGGCGATGGGTACGGACGGGCTCTCCAGCTCCGACTTCGGCACCGCGATCGCCGTCAACGGTGTGCTGATCGTGGCGCTCCAGATCCCCGCCACCCGCTTCATCCAGCACCGCGACCCGCGCGGGCTGCTGGTCGTGTCGTCGTTGCTGGCGGGGTACGGATTCGGGCTGACCGCGTTCGCCGGGTCGGTCGCCGTGTACGCGCTGACGATCTGTGTCTGGACGATCGGCGAGATCATCAACGCACCGGTCCAGAGCAGCCTGGTCGTCCGCCTCTCCCCGGCCCACGGCCGGGGCCGCTACCAGGGCATGTACACGCTGTCGTGGTCCGCGGCCGCGCTGGTCGCTCCGCTGATGTCCGGTCTGGTGATCGACCACTACGGGGCGACGTGGCTGTGGGGGATGTGCGGGGTGCTGGGGACGGTCGCAGCGCTCGGGTACTGGGTGCTCATGCGCGGGATTCCGGCGGAGGAGAAGGTGACCGAGGTGGTGGCGGTGACGGCTGCGGAGGCCGAGCCGGATGCGGCCTCGGGTGCCCCGCAGGGTGTGGTGGAGCGGGCGGTCTGACGGCCGGCGGCCCCCCGACCCCCGTCGGCAGCCCCCCGGGCGGTGCTTGCCCGCGTCCATGGGCAGGACCGGCAAAGACGCCTGTCAGGCGTCGCGGCGCTTGACCAGGACCACCGCCAGGCCCCCGAGGACCGCGAGGTACACCCCGCAGACCGCGAAGGCGAGGCCCGGGGAGGGGGAGTCCGGGCCAGGGCGCGCCACCGTGCCGCTGAGCGCTTCGAAGGCCGACTGCAGCGTCCATGTGCCGGGCGTCGTGCTCCAGTTGTCGAGCGTGGAGGCGAGCATGGGGAGGACGAAGAACAGGCCGAACAGGGTGGCGATCGCGCCTGCCTGGCTGCGCAGGATCGCCCCGAGGGCCAGCCCCAGCAGTGCCATGACGCAGAGGAACAGACCAGTGGATGCCACCGCCCGGAACACGCCCGGGTCGGCGAGCCCCATCGCGAGGTGCCTGCCGGACAGCGCGCTGCGGCCGAGGAGATAGGTGGTGAAGGCGAGCAGTTCCCCCACCGCCAGGGTGAGCGCGCCGGTGACGACGGCTTTCGCCGTCAGGACGGCGCCACGGTGCGGGGCGGCGGTGAAGGTGGTGCGGATCAGGCCGCTGCTGTACTCCGAGCCGGTCGCCAGGACACCGAGCGTGCCGAGGGCGAGGACGGCGAAGTAGAAGCCGCCGCTGAAGCCGTAGCGGACCGGGTCGATGCGGGCCCGTTCCGGGGCGGTCATGGTGTCCCAACTGCCGGCCAGGGAGTGGTAGTCGAGGATGCCGACGATCGTCGCCGCAGCCATCGCGACGAGCAGGGTCAGGTAGGTGGAGCGGACGCTGCGTAGCTTGATCCACTCGGAGGTGAGCAGGCCTGGGCCGAGGGGTGTCACTGGTGCTGGTCCTTTCGGTGGGAGGTGCCGGCGGTGGCGCCGGCCCGGTACTGCACGCTGCCGGCGGTAATGTCCATGAAGGCTTCCTCCAACGAGGCCTGCCGGGTGGACAGTTCGTGGATCGTCAGGCGGTTGGCGGCCGCCAGGTCGCCGATGTCCTGGGGCTGAAGCCCGGCCACGGCCAGGACGCCGTCCGGTTCCGGGGTGACCCGGGCGCCGCGTGCGGTGAGCAGCCTGGTCAGCGCGGCGCTGTCGGCCGTGCGCACCAGGACCGCGCCGCGCGCGCTGCCGCGGGTGAACTCTTCGGTGCTGGTCTCGGTGATCAGCCTGCCCCCGCCGACGATGACGAGGTGGTCGGCGGTGAGCGCCATCTCGCTCATCAGGTGGCTGGAGACGAACACCGTGCGCCCTTCGGCGGCGAGCGATCTCATGAGGGTGCGGATCCACAGGATGCCCTCCGGGTCCAGCCCGTTGACCGGCTCGTCGAACATCAGCACCGGCGGGTCGCCGAGCAGTGCCACGGCGATGCCCAGACGCTGCTTCATGCCCAGCGAGAACCCGCCCACCCGGCGGCGGCCCACCTCGGCCAGCCCGGTCATTTCGAGGACCTCGCCGACCCGCCGGGCGGGGATGTCGTTGCTCGCCGCGATACTCGCCAGATGAGCACGGGCGCTGCGCCCCCGGTGCACGGCGTGCGGGTCGAGCAGCGCGCCGACCTCACGCAGCGGCCGGGCCAGCGAACGGTAGGGGCGGCCGCCCACCAGGGCCAGCCCGGCGGTGGGCGCGTCCAGGCCCAGGATCATCCGCATCGTGGTGGACTTCCCCGCCCCGTTCGGGCCGAGGAAGCCGGTCACCCGTCCCGGACCGGCCTCGAACGTGAGGTCGTCCACGGCAGTGGTGGACCCGTAGCGCTTGACCAGCCCTTCGGCCTCGATCATGAACACTCCTTCGCTCCGCGAGCGGTGACCGGCAGCTGTTTGCTTGCCGCTCCCCACCGTGCCGTTCCCGCCGCCGCCGGGCCTCTGGCCACGGTCGGAGATCCATCGCGTCCGCCGGGCCGGTCTACGACCAGGGACGTATGCCCGCGGGCGGAGGGCGCGCGAGGAGGGCGTCGCTACGCTGGGGCGATGCCCACCGCGCCGCATCCGCCCCTGACGAAGAGGCTGCGCCCCGGCCACTGGACCGTCCTGGACGCCCTCGCCGGAGCGCTACTGACGTACGTCGCATGGCTGGGCACTCTGGACACCTACCGCGTCTTCGACCCACACCACCGGGGGTATCCCCGGCCCAGTGCGGCCATGCTCGTCGTCGCGCTGGCCGCCACGGTGGTCGTGGGGTTGTCCGTGGCGCTGCGCCGCCGCTTCCCGCTGTCCGTCTGCGCCGCCGTGTTCGCGTCCTGGACCGTGGTCGTCGCCGTCCTCGGCCAGACATCCATGGCCCGCGTGGTCGGCACCCAGATCGTGGTGGCCTCCGCACTGCTGCTCTACCTCGTCGCGGCCACCCGCAACCGCCGGACCGCTCTGCTGGCACTGGGCGCGGGACTGGCGGGCGTGGCCGCCGCCGGGTTCGGGTCCGGCGAGCTGCGGCACAACATCCCCGTCGCGCTGGCCGCCCAGACCGCCTTCTGGGCGGTCGGATACGCCGTCGGACGGCACCGCGCCTACGCGGCCGAGCTGCGTGCGTATCAGGCCCGCGACGCGCTGACGGAGCGGACCCGGGAGCGGCTGCGGCTGGCCCGGGAGCTGCACGACGTGATCGCGCACAGCATGAGTGTGGTGACCGTGCAGGCCGGATACGGCCACTTCGTGATCGACGAACACCCGCAGGAGGCCAAGGCAGCGCTGACCACGATCCAGGCGGTCGGCAGGGACACCCTGCGGGAACTGAGCGGGCTGCTCTCCGTACTCCGCGAGGGCGGCACCGACGACTGCCTGCCCGTGCTGCCCGCCCCCGGGCTCGGCGAGCTGGGCCGGCTGATCACCCGGACGGCCGAGGCAGGCGTCAAGGCAGACCTGCGGGTCCGCGGCCGACGGCGTGAGCTGTCCCCGGGGATCGAACTGTCCGCCTACCGGATCGTCCAGGAGGCGCTGACCAATGTCGTGAAGCACGCCGGAACCGGGGAGTGCCGGGTCACCGTCGGATACCAGGAGGGCGAACTCACGGTGGAGGTCGTCGATGACGGCGCGGGCGCGGCTGCCCCGAGCCGGGACGGGCAGGGCCTGGCCGGGATGCGTGAGCGGGTGGGCCTGTACGGCGGGGAGTTCAGCGCCGGGCCGCTGCCCGGGCGGGGATTCAGGGTGGCCGCACGGCTGCCCATGGCCGGAGCCGAAGGGAACGCGTGATGGTCGTCCGCGTCGTGGTCGCCGACGACCAGACCCTTGTCCGTACGGGCTTCAAGGGCATCGTCTCCGCCGCACCGGGCTTCACCGTGGTCGGCGAGGCCGGCACCGGCCTGGCCGCAGTCGAGCTCGCCCGGCGGGAGCGGCCCGACGTCGTCCTGATGGACATCCGCATGCCCGACATGGACGGGCTGGAGGCCACCCGCCTCATCACCGGCAAAGCCGGCCGCACGGCCGCCGCCCCTGGCGTGCGGGTGCTGATGCTCACGACCTTCGGCATGGACGAGTACATCTTCGCCGCCCTGCGCGGCGGCGCCAGCGGCTTCCTCCTCAAGGACGCCCCCGCCGACGAACTCCTCACCGCGATCCGGGTCGTTGCTTCCGGCGAGGCACTGCTCGCACCTCAGGTCACCCGCCGGCTCATCGAGGAGTTCGCCGACCGGCCCGCCTCAACGGGCACGACAGCACCGGCATCAGTGCCTCCCGG
Organism: Streptomyces sp. NPDC048496; assembly: GCF_043200055.1. NCBI lineage: Bacteria > Bacillati > Actinomycetota > Actinomycetes > Kitasatosporales > Streptomycetaceae > Streptomyces > Streptomyces sp. NPDC048496. The sequence goes on from NZ_JBICXB010000007.1 coordinate 91,898, forward strand.
CCGGGAGGAGAACCTACGAGGCGTCAGCCCACGCGAGCGCGAAGTGCTCACCCTGATCGGCCAGGGCCTCACCAACACGGAGATCGCGGCCCGGCTGCACATCACCCCCGGTACCACCAAGACGCACGTCGGGAACCTGCTGACCAAGCTCGACGCACGCGACCGCGTCCAACTCGTCATCACCGCCTATCGGGCCGGACTGGTCACCCCGCGCTGAACACGGTTGTCAGTCGCCGAAGTCGGCTGTGTGGATGACCGGAGTCAGCTGCCCGCGGGGGCGGCGGTGATCGCCCGGGAGCCCATCCATGACACGCAGGGGCTGAATCGGCCGTTTCTGCCCCCACCCGCCGACAACACCCGCCTCCTGGTCGACGCCTCGATCGCCGAGGAGTTCACCGCGCGGGTCGTCGACCACACCGCCGCCCACGTCCCCGGCGGCCGCTCGCCCCTCTGCAACGGCCACATCGACGTCTTGTCCGCCGCGCCCCGGAGCCTGTCATCGCCTGAACGGCACTGCCTCAAACGCACCGGACCGGCGCCCCAGGGGGTGCCGGTCCGGTGGTGTCCGGTCAGCCGCAGTCAGCCACCGCACTGGCACGGGGCGCCCGACTGGCAGCCGCACCCGCAGCCCGATCCGCAGCCACAGGCACCGAGCACCGTCAGATGGACCACTTCAGCGGGTGTCTCCTGCTGCGGGTCGGTCGTGGGGGAGTCGGCCATCGTTCCTCCTCAAGGACGTACATCCAGGCGTACGACAGGGCCGTACGACAGGGCCGTACGACCGACAGCGACGTACGACCGGGGCGTACCACCAGGCGTACCGCCTGCCGCCCCACCCCATTCATGCCCACTCCGGCTGCCCCATCAACGGCGCACAGACGGCGCATCCAAGGCACACCCGCGCAAAACGCGCCGTCCCCTGCCCGTTACGCGCCCTCTACCGACGTCGCGTTCTGGATGTCGTCCGCGTGTTCACCCGTCACCAGATAGACGACCCGCTTGGCGACCGACACCGCGTGGTCGGCGAAGCGCTCGTAGTAGCGGCCGAGCAGCGTCACGTCGACGGCGGTCTCGATGCCGTGCTTCCAGCGGTCGTCCATCAGGTGCTGGAACAGCGTGCGGTGCAGCAGGTCCATCTCGTCGTCGTCCTGCTCCAGCTGGAGCGCCAGGTCGACGTCCTTCGTGATGATCACCTCGGCGGCCTTGGCCATCAGGCGCTGCGCCAGCTGCCCCATCTCCAGAATGGTGGCGTGCAGGTCGTGCGGCACCGCCGACTGCGGGAAGCGCAGCCGGGCCAGCTTGGCCACGTGCTGGGCCAGGTCACCCGAGCGCTCCAGGTCGGCACTCATCCGCAGCGACGTGACCACGATCCGCAGATCGGTCGCCACGGGCTGCTGGCGCGCGAGGAGGGCGATCGCCCGCGCCTCCAGGTCGTGCTGGAGGTCGTCGACCTTCTGGTCCGCGGCGATCACGCTCTCCGCGAGCTTGAGGTCGGCGTCGAGCATGGACGTCGTCGCCCGCCCGATCGCCGACCCGACCAGCCGGGCCATCTCGACCAGGCCCTCTCCGATCGAGTCGAGTTCCTCGTGGTAAGCGTCACGCATGGAAGTCCCTCTCCAGTCCTTACTAAGGCCGGGGCCAGATCTGGACCCCACGCTCTCACCCTGTGGGGCGTACGCGTCCGGATCCGGCCGACCAAGTGAACCGGCCCTTGCTCCTCGGTGAACTCTGGGCGACGAGTGTTCGAGTACGCCCTCGGATGGCTGGGAGAGCGCTGCCGCACCCGCTTAACCTTGACGCATGGACGTGAACGCGGCGGTCGCCGCAGCTGCAGCGATCGCCGGGTTGTGTACCGGTGTGATCGCCATGCTGGCGTTCCGCTGGAGCGAGCGCGACCTGAAAAGACCCACGCGCACGTCCCTGCGGCCCGACAGCAACGGTGCACTGCCCCCCGGGGTCGACACGGTGCTCTCCGTGCTCTCCTCCTCCGCGGTCGTGCTCGACGAGAGCGACAGTGTCGTCAAGGCCAGCTCCGCCGCGTACGCGCTGGGACTGGTCAGGGGCGGCCGGCTGGCCGTCGAACCCATGCTGCACATGGCCAGGGACACCCGCCGGGACGGTGAGATACGGCAGGTCGAGCTGGACCTCCCCCGGCGCGGCACGGGCCGGGGCGAGGCTCTCGCAGTCTCGGCACGGGTCGCTCCGCTGGGCTCCCGGCTGGTGCTCCTGCTGGTCGAGGACCTCACCGAGGCCCGCCGTATCGAAGCGGTACGACGCGACTTCGTCGCCAACGTCAGCCATGAGCTCAAGACCCCGGTGGGAGCGCTCTCGCTGCTCTCCGAAGCCGTCATGGACGCGTCCGACGACCCGGAGGCGGTCGAGCGGTTCGCGGGCCGGATGCAGATCGAGGCGACCCGGCTGACCAACCTCGTGCAGGAACTCATCGACCTCTCCCGGGTGCAGAACGACGACCCGCTGGAGGACGCCGAGCCGGTCCGGGTCGATGAACTGGTCGCCGAGGCCATCGACCGCTGCCGGCAGCAGGCCGGCGCGAAACAGATCACCATGGCCGCAGGCGGCACCGCGGAGCTCCGGATCTGGGGCAACCGCGGCCAGCTCGCCGCGGCGCTCGGCAATCTCGTGGAGAACGCCGTCAACTACAGCCCCGCCCGCACCCGCGTCGGCATCGCCGCGAGGCGCCTGGCCGTACCGGGCGGGGACGAGATCGAGATAGCCGTGACCGACCAGGGCATCGGCATCTCGGAGAAGGACCGCGAGCGGGTCTTCGAACGCTTCTACCGCGTCGACCCGGCCCGCTCACGGGCCACCGGTGGCACCGGTCTCGGCCTCGCCATCGTCAAACATGTGGCCGCCTCGCACGGCGGGGAGGTCACGGTCTGGAGCTCGGAGGGACAGGGCTCCACCTTCACCCTGCGGCTGCCCGAAGCGGGCTCCGTACGGGACCGAGACCGTACATCGGGCGGACCGCTCATCGTCAACGGTGACGACGGGACCTACCGGACCGCCGACCCCGACACTCTCGAACCATTTCCTGCCCCGGAGGTCCTTCCGTGACCCGAGTGCTTGTCGTCGAGGATGAGGAATCCTTCAGCGACGCCCTGTCCTACATGCTCCGCAAGGAAGGCTTCGAGGTCGCGATCGCGGCCACGGGCCCCGACGGGCTCGACGAGTTCGAGCGCAACGGCGCCGACCTCGTCCTCCTCGACCTGATGCTGCCGGGCCTGCCCGGCACCGAGGTCTGCCGCCAGCTGCGCAACAGGTCCAACGTCCCCGTGATCATGGTCACGGCCAAGGACAGCGAGATCGACAAGGTCGTCGGCCTGGAAATAGGAGCCGACGACTACGTGACCAAGCCGTTCTCCTCGCGGGAGCTCGTCGCCCGCATCCGCGCGGTGCTGCGGCGCCGCGGGGAGCCGGAGGAGGTCACTCCGGCCGCCCTGGAGGCGGGCCCGGTCCGGATGGACGTGGACCGCCACGTCGTCACGGTCTCCGGCGGCAAGGTCGACCTCCCGCTCAAGGAGTTCGACCTCCTGGAGATGCTGCTGCGCAACGCGGGCCGGGTGCTGACCCGGATGCAGCTGATCGACCGCGTCTGGGGCGCGGACTACGTGGGCGACACCAAGACTCTCGACGTCCACGTCAAGCGCCTGCGCGCCAAGATCGAGCCCGACCCGGGGGCGCCGCGCTTCCTGGTGACGGTGCGCGGCCTGGGCTACAAGTTCGAGCCGTAAACCCGGGCCCGTACGGCAGACGGCCGGGCGGAGCACATACGACGGAGGCGCCTCCCGCTCGGGAGGCGCCTCCGTCGTGCGTATCCGCGGACGTCAGCCGGCCGACTGCGAAGCCGACGCGGCGTCCGTCGGGCCCGCCGCGCCGCTCGCCGACTCGGACGGGCTGCCCGACGGCGCGCCCGGCGTCGCGGACCCGGACGGCGTCGTCGCGGGCGTCTCGGACGGCACCGCCGGCAGCGAGCTCGGGCCGAAGCCCGTGAAGTAGCTGGTGGCCGGGACGACGAACACGCCGAGCGGGACGTCGCCGGTCCTGCTGAGCTTGAAGACGACCGACTGCACGTTGCCGTTCCGCGCGGCCTCGCGGCCGTTCTCGATCACGGCGGCGGCATTGCCCGTGCCGCCGAGGACGACCTTGCCCCCGGCCGGGACGACGATCGGTCCCGCACCCTTGGCGGCGTGCAGTTGCACCGTCGCGCCGCTGCCGGGCAGGGTGATCGCGTCCAGCGTCTGCCCTGCGACACCGTTGTTGAACAGCGTCGCGGTGACGACGGCCGGACCCGCGGCGTTGCGCTCGGGCTGGGTGATGACGTTCGCGTTCTGGATCCGGATGTCACCGATGGTGGTGGCAGCGCTGTCCGGCTTGATTTCGAGCGTCTGCGCGTCATTGCCGGCACCACACGCGGAAAGTGCACCGATCGAGATCACGATGGCAGTGGCGGCAAGGGCGCCGCGTCGAAGGCTGCGGCTCACGGCTGCGGCAACTCCTTGAACGTACGGACTTCACGGACGGGAGGGGCGAGCGACGTAAAGCCGCCCTAAGGGTGTGTCAGCGGGCTTAGGTTACCGAGCCGTCGTCCCCGCCCCGCACCCGACCCGCCCCTACCGCCCCCGGGCATCACGAGCCGTGTCCGCAGCCGGGCCCCCGATCCGCCGGTATGCCGCCCCGCCCCCGCGATTCGTGCGCTGTTCACATAACAGGCTTGATCAATTCCTCGGACCGTGACGCATTCCCTGCGCATAATCTCCGCGACCCCTGCCGTTGACCAATTCCATTGGTCAACGGCACTTACATCCGTACGGGTGATCGATCTCCGAACGGAGTACGGAAAGTTCACCATCTGGAATCCGGCAAACCGGGACGTTCGGTCACTTCGGAGGGGGTTCGGGTGTGTGTGACGCAGGTGTTTCACCCTGCCCGTACAGCCGCTCCGACCTGCGAATACCGCCCTCCCGATCTCTTCCGCAGCACGTTCGTGTTGCTGTTGTCAAGCCCCGAGATATGCCCTGACCTGCGAAAACGCCATTCAGGAGAAGCTGTTCTCGTGTTACCCTTGATAGCCACGGAAGGGGTACCTGTCACATGACGTTCAAGGTTGGCGACACCGTGGTCTATCCCCATCACGGGGCCGCGCTGATCGAGGCTATCGAAACTCGCCAGATCAAAGGTGTGGACAAGACCTACTTGGTGCTCAAGGTCGCCCAGGGTGACTTGACGGTTCGTGTCCCGGCGGACAATGCGGAGTTCGTGGGCGTGCGCGACGTAGTCGGGCAGGAGGGCCTGGACCGGGTCTTCGAGGTGCTGCGCGCACCGTACGCCGAAGAGCCGACGAACTGGTCCCGGCGCTACAAGGCAAATCTGGAGAAGCTCGCCTCCGGCGATGTCATCAAGGTCGCCGAAGTCGTTCGCGACCTGTGGCGTCGTGAGCGTGAGCGCGGACTTTCCGCAGGTGAGAAGCGCATGCTCGCCAAGGCTCGCCAGATCCTGGTGAGTGAGCTCGCTCTCGCGGAGAACACGAACGAAGACAAGGCCGAGGCTCTGCTCGACGAGGTCCTCGCGTCCTGACCCGGATCGCACCGGTCGTAAATAAATGTGCCGCGGTGCCCGCTGACCAGCCGTATTCACGGTGTGTCGTCGGGCGCTGCGGCATGTCCGGATTCGGATCCGGCTGTCCCATCGATACTTTGCTCGCGATCTTGTAAAGCCGACCCCGAGCAGCCACTGCGGCTTGCCCGAACTCGACCGGGTGTCACGGAAAGGGTCCCGGTCAAGTCAAGGCGTCGCCCGGCTCGCTTGTGGCCATACCCATGTCGGCCGTGGAAACAAACATGCTGATGCTTCGGAGTGCAACCGATGTCTGATCAATCGCGTCCGTACCGTACCGCCGCGGTGATTCCCGCCGCCGGCCGAGGCGTACGGCTCGGCCCGGGCGCCCCCAAGGCGCTCCGTGTGCTGAGCGGCACGCCCATGCTCATCCACGCGGTACGGGCCATGGCGGCGTCCCGGTCCGTCTCCCTCGTCGTCGTGGTCGCCCCGCCGGACGGCGCGTCCGAGGTCAAGAACCTGCTGGACGAACACGCCCTGCCCGAGCGCACCGACTACCTCGTCGTGCCGGGCGGCGACACCCGCCAGGAATCGGTCGGCCTCGGCCTCGCCGCGCTTCCCGAGGACATCTCCGCCGTCCTCGTCCACGACGCGGCACGCCCGCTGGTGCCGGTCGACACCGTGGACTCGGTGATCGAGGCCGTACGCGACGGTGCACCCGCCGTCGTCCCCGCGCTGCCGCTCGCCGACACAGTCAAGGAGGTCGAGCCCGGCGCGCCCGGCGACCCGGAGCCCGTGATCGGCACGCCCGTACGGGCCAGGCTGCGCGCCGTGCAGACCCCGCAGGGCTTCGACCGGGACACCCTGGTCCGCGCCCACGAGACCCTCGCCGTCGACGGCGAGGGCGCCACCGACGACGCGGGCATGGTCGAACAGCTCGGGGCGCCCGTCGTGGTCGTACCCGGGCACGAAGAGGCATTCAAGGTGACCCGGCCGCTCGACCTGGTGCTGGCCGAGGCGGTTCTCGCACGCAGGAGGGCGAACGATGGGTTCTGAGCACGCACCGGTGATTCCGCAGGTCGGCATCGGCACGGACATCCACGCCTTCGAGGAGGGCCGCGAGCTGTGGTGCGCGGGCCTGCTCTGGGAGGACGAGGGCCCCGGTCTCGCCGGCCACTCCGACGCCGACGTCGTGGCGCACGCCGCCTGCAACGCGCTGTTCTCGGCCGCCGGGCTCGGCGACCTCGGACAGCACTTCGGGACGGGGCGCCCCGAGTGGTCCGGCGCCGCGGGCGTCACGCTGCTGACCGAGGCGGCGCGGATCGTACGGGCCGCGGGGTTCGAGATCGGGAATGTCGCCGTACAGGTCATCGGCGTGCGCCCGAAGATCGGCAAGCGGCGCGACGAGGCGCAGAAGGTGCTGTCGGCAGCGGTGGGCGCCCCGGTCTCACTCTCCGCCGCCACATCGGACGGGCTCGGATTCACCGGCCGTGCGGAGGGGCTCGCGGGGCTCGCGACGGCGCTGGTCTACCGGGTGGGCTGACCGCGTGCGGCGCCCGGGTCCGGGGTGCGGGGTCGCCCCGGCGGGCGGTGTGGTTCTCGTCCCCGCCCCCCGGACCGGGGCACCGCACCACGCAACGCCCAGGGGTCCCGCGCCGAAAAATGGAGCCCGTCCGGCGATTGAGGACAAAGACGGCGGCCGCTTCCGGGCGCCGACAACACGAAGTTGTTCCGCTAGTCCCAAGGGGGCACTGCGCACAGGTGCGGGCCCACTACCCTTGAGGGGTGACTATTCGCCTGTACGACACCAGCGCCCGGCAGATCCGTGACTTCGTCCCGCTCACAGCGGGCTGTGTCTCGATCTACCTCTGTGGCGCGACCGTCCAGGCCGCCCCGCACATCGGGCACATCCGGTCCGGGCTGAACTTCGACATCATGCGCCGCTGGTTCGCCTACCGCGGCTACGACGTCACGTTCATCCGGAACGTCACCGACATCGACGACAAGATCATCGGGAAGTCGGCCGAGCAGGGCCGCCCCTGGTGGTCGATCGGGTACGAGAACGAGCGTGCGTTCAACGACGGCTACGACGCGCTCGGCTGCCTCCCGCCCACCTACGAACCGCGCGCCACCGGCCACATCACCGAGATGATCGAGATGATGCGCGGCCTGATCGAGCGCGGTCACGCCTACGAGGCCGACGGCAACGTCTACTTCGACGTGCGGTCGTTCCCCGGCTATCTGGAGCTCTCCAACCAGGACCTGGACGACCTGCGCCAGCCGTCCGGCGAGGGCGAGACCGGCAAGCGCGACCAGCGCGACTTCGCGATGTGGAAGGCGACCAAGCCGGGCGAGCCCAGCTGGGAGACCCCGTGGGGCCGCGGCCGCCCCGGCTGGCACCTGGAGTGCTCCGCCATGGCGCACAAGTACCTCGGCACCGCCTTCGACATCCACGGCGGCGGCATCGACCTGATCTTCCCGCACCACGAGAACGAGATCGCCCAGGCGAAGGCCTACGGCGACGCGTTCGCGAAGTACTGGGTGCACAACGGCTGGGTCACCATGTCCGGCGAGAAGATGTCGAAATCGCTCGGCAACTCGGTGCTCGTCAGCGAGATGGTCAAGGCGTGGCGACCCATCGTGCTGCGCTACTACCTCGGCACCCCGCACTACCGGTCGATGATCGAGTACAGCGAGGAGGCGCTGCGCGAGGCGGAGTCCGCGTTCGCGCGGATCGAGGGCTTCGTCCAGCGGGTCATCGAGAAGGCCGGCGGCGAGGTCGTGGCCGCCTCCGAGGTGCCGCCCGCGTTCGCCGAGGCGATGGACGACGACCTGGGCGTCCCCCAGGCGCTCGCGATCGTCCACACCACCGTCCGGCAGGGCAACTCCGCCCTCGCCGCCGACGACAAGGAAGCGGCAGTCGCCAGGCTCGCGGAGGTCCGCGCGATGCTCGGCGTCCTCGGCCTCGACCCGCTCGACGAACACTGGGCGGGCGAGAGCGACCGCGGCGAGGATCTGCACGGGGTCGTCGACACGCTCGTACGCCTCGTCCTGGACCAGCGCCAGTCGGCCCGCGACCGCAAGGACTGGCCCGCCGCCGACGCCATCCGCGACCAGCTCAACCAGTCGGGCCTCGTCATCGAGGACAGTCCGACGGGCCCACGGTGGACGCTCGGCCCGCGCCAGTAGTCCGCCCATGTGCCGCCCGGCGTTCCGGGCGGCACACTTCACTTACATACGCACGTCTGAAGCAACGAAACAGGTAGGTCATGGCCGGGAACAGCCAGCGCAGGAACCGCCGCACGTCCAACAAGAAGGGCATGCAGGTCGGCAGCGGTGGGCAGCGTCGCCGTGGCCTGGAAGGCAAGGGACCGACGCCGCCCGCCTCCGCCCGCAAGGGACACAAGAAGAACCGGGTGGCGAACGCCCAGGCCCGGCAGGCCGCTGTCCGCCGACCCGCCCCGCGGCGCGGTGGCGCCAAGGGCACGTCCGAGATGGTCGTGGGCCGCAACCCGGTCTACGAGGCGCTGCGCGACGGCGTCCCGGCGACCACTCTCTACGTCCAGCAGTACATCGACAACGACGAGCGGGTGCGCGACGCGCTCCAGCTCGCCGGCCAGCGCGGCAACATCAACCTGATGGAGGCGCCGCGCCCCGAGCTCGACCGGATGACGAACGGCCTGAACCACCAGGGCCTCGTCCTGCAGGTTCCGCCGTACGAGTACGCGCACCCGGAGGACCTCACCGCTGCCGCGTACGACAACGGCGAGGACCCGCTGATCGTCGCCCTCGACGGCGTCACCGACCCGCGCAACCTCGGTGCGATCGTCCGCTCCGTCTCCGCGTTCGGCGGCCACGGCGTCGTCGTGCCGGAGCGCCGTGCGGCCGGGATGACGGCGGGCGCCTGGAAGTCCTCGGCGGGCACGGCGGCCCGCACGCCGGTCTCCCGGGTGACGAACCTGACCCGCGCCCTGGAGGGCTACCAGAAGGCCGGCATCACGGTCGTCGGCCTCGCCGCGGACGGCGAGCACACCGTCCAGGACCTGGAGGCGCTCGGCGGCCCCGTCGTCATCGTCATCGGCAGCGAGGGCAAGGGCCTGGGCCGCCTGGTCGGCGAGACCTGCGACTACCTCGTCCGGATCCCGATGCCGGGCGGCGCGGAGTCGCTGAACGCCGGCGTCGCCGCGGGCATCGTGCTGTACGAGGCGGCCCGGCGCCGCGTCTGACCGGGGCGGCTCCCGGACGGGCCCGAGAGCGGCCGTCCGGGAGCCCGCACTGCCGGACGGCGGCGCAGGGCTCCGACCTCGGCAGACGCGGCGGCACCGACTGCCGCGCGCACCCCGGCCACCGCACCGCCCGGGCCTGTTGACGGGTCTCGGACACATCGGGGCCGTCAAGGCAGTGTCCTAATCACACATCACTCGGTTAGATGAGTGTGGACACCAGAACGCCTCGGTTCGACGAACTACCCGCCCTGAGCATGGCCAAGGTGGACTGCGACCCAGCGCAGGTCATCGTCAACCACGCCAGCTTCCGGGTGCAGCTCGCCCCCGGCCAGCGCGCACGGGTGCGCGGTGCCGCCCCCGCGGGGTCCGCCAGGGTCCCCGCCATGAGCGGCAGCGGGGCGGGACGCGGCAGGCGCTCGCCCGTCGTGTGGAGCGGCAAGTCCGCCCCCGGCGACCCCGGCGCCACCGGACTCCTCCAGGCCGTACGGAACTCCACCGCGGTCGGCCTCGACGGCGGGTACGGCCCGTACGGCGACGAGTTCGGCGCCACCCAGGTCATCCCGCGCCTGGACGAAACCCAGCCCACCCCCATCATCCCCGCCCCCCACCGGTCCGGCGGCCGCCACGGCAGAGGCCCGCTGCTGCCCCCGATGCGACAGGCGGTCGGCGCCTACGACGCCGTCGACACCGGTCCGTACGACCATGAGCCGTACGAGGACGACGAGTTCGACGAGATCGTCGGGAGCAGGTCGGGGCGGCACAGCGCCGACACCGTCCGGCACGCGTACTACCCCGGACGCCGGATGAACCTCGGGGTCGTACTCCTGCCGATGCGGGTGTTCCTCGGCTTCATCTCCATCTACGCGGGCATGGGCAAGCTCTGCGACCCCGTCTACTTCGACGGCGGCGAGCGCGGCTCCATGGTCAAGTGGCTGACCTCGCTGCACCCTTGGGGACTCGCCGAACCACTGCGGGACTTCGCACTGTCGCACCCGGTCGGGGCCGGACTCACCGTCGCCTTCCTCCAGGTCGTCGTCGGCGTCCTCACCGTCCTCGGCCTCTGGCAACGGGTCGCCGCCTCGGTCGGCGCCCTGCTCTCCGCCGCGCTGCTGGTCACCGTCAGCTGGCGGACCGTCGCCGTCTACGACGCGCCGGACATCATCTACCTCGCCGCGTGGAGCCCGCTCGTCATCGCGGGCGCCCCCGTCTACTCCGTCGACGGGCGCCTGGCCGGCGAGGCGTGGCGCAGGCTCGGCCCACGCTCCGCGATCTGGGACCTGCGCCGCCGGGTGCTGCGCCGCGGCGCCGTCGTCGCCACCGTCGTCGTCGGGTTCACCCTGCTCATCGGTTCGATGCTCGGCGGCGCAGTCCGCTCCTCCGAGGTCGTCACCGTGCCCGGACCGAACGACAACCCGACCAACCAGCTCCCCGGCTCCCCGCTCCCGCACGAGTCGGGCAAGGGCAGGGCCTCGCGCAGCCCCGCCGGACAGAAGCCCTCCCCGTCGCGCTCCAGCGCCGCTGCCACGCCCTCCGCACCGGCTTCCACGCCCGGCACGGACAGCGTCCGCGAGTCCGGCCGGGCCGCCGGCGTCGCCGGACAGCCCAGCCAGACACAGGGCGCTGGGCAGCAGCCCCCGCAGCAGACGACCCCGCAGCAGCAGCCCCCGACGACCAGCGCCGGACCGGGCTCCTCCGGCTCCACCGGCACGGGCGGCGGCTCCACCAGCGGTGGTTCGACCGGCGGCGGGTCCACGGGCTCGACGTCCGGCGGCACCTCGGGCGGCGGCCGCAACCCGATCGGCGGCCTGCTCGGCTGAGAGCCTGTCGGGCGACCTCTGATCGGGCGGCCACGGCGTGGCACGCACGCTTCCGGCGTTGCCGAAATGCCCTAGTAGCTCCTTCCCCAAGCTCTCAGCTTCGTTCGAGCAGGGGAGACCCCATCCGAGGCCATCCCGGCGCCTTGGAATCGCACGCACCACGCCGCGTCCGCTCTCCGATCGAAGGTCACCCGACAGGCTCTGAGCCACACGCCACGCGGGAGGGGCGGTCACCGGAACTCCGGTGACCGCCCCTCTGCCGTGCCTGCCGCGCCGCTACCGGCCGTCCAGCTCCCTCGCCGCCTCGGCCAGGTCCTTCGCCGTGTCGATGGCCCGCCAGTACGCGCCGTGCGGCAGCGGGTATCCGGCCAGCCGCCGCTCGCGGGCCAGCCGGGGGAACGTCGTCCGCTCATGGTCGCCGCGTTCCGGCAGCAGCGTCGTGAACGCCGGCGAGAAGACGTACACACCCGCGTTGATCAGATACGGGGACGGCGGCGACTCGATGAAGTCGGTGATGTGCCCGAACGCGTCCGTCTCCACGGCACCCCACGGGATACGGGGACGAGCCAGAGCCAGCGTGGCGGTCGCATCGCGCTCCGCATGGAACGCGGCCATCTCACGCAGCGAGAAACGCGTCCAGATGTCGCCGTTGGTGGCATACCAGGGCTCCGACGGGTCCGGCAGCCGGGCGGCGGCATACCTCAGACCGCCGCCGCGGCCCAGCGGCTCCGACTCCACCACGGTGGTCACCCGGAGCGGCAGGACGGCCTCGGCGAGCCACTCCTGGAGCACCTCGGCCAGATGACCGCACGAGACGACGACATCGGTCACGCCCTCGGCGGCCAGCCAGGAAAGCTGATGGCCGATGATCGGGGTCCCGGTGCCCGGGATCTCGACCATCGGCTTGGGACGGTCATCGGTGTACGGGCGCAGCCGCGATCCCTGGCCACCTGCCAGGATCACGGCCTGCGTCGGATACGTATGCATGCCAGGCACGATAGGCCGTGCCCGGACCGGGCCGGTCAGCTGAACTGCGCGACACCCGAGGCGAACGACGTGTCGCAGACCGGGCGGGAGAACCGGTGCGCCCGCGTCGGGCCGTACTGCGCGACCGCGGCGCGGCCCAGCTCCCTGGCGATCGACATGCAGTGCCGGGCGAGCGAGGGGCGTCCCTCGACGGCGCGCTGGAGGGCCGTCAGCGCGACGCCCGGGTCCTTCTCCCGAAGCTCCACGAGAAGCCGGTCGCGCAGCACGTCCTGCGGCGTGCGCGACGTGGCGTGCTTCGATACGGTCCGAGCCGACGCGGTGAGGACCTGCGACTCGGAGTTGTGCGCTGCCCACGGCACACGGGTGACCGCGAGAGTCCCGGAGAGGACCATGACGACGGGCAGGACGAGAGCGAGAGTTCGGCCGATGCGGCGCGCGGTGTGGGTCACACAGCGAGCGTAGCGGGAGGTGATGGTGCGGCCACATTGCGTCACCCCCGTGGGGGATGGTTTGAGGCTGCTTTTCGAATCCCGCGTTGACGACTTCCGGTGAAATGACCGAAGTGCCAGGGTATTTATCGAAGATGCCGGGCGTCCGGGCCCAAACCCGTACACGCGCTTCGGTACGCGGACGGCCCCGCACCACGAGGGGTGCGGGGCCGTCGTACGGCGTGTGTGACGTCAGTCGGCGAGACGCTCACCCGTCGAGGTCGAGAAGACGTGCAGCTCGTCCGGGCGCGGCACGACGTGCAGCGTGGTGCCCTTCTCCGGCACGGCGCGGCCGCCGACGCGGACGACGAGGTCCTTGTCCGCACCGCCGACGCGCGCGGAACCGTAGACGAAGCCGTCGGCGCCGAGCTCCTCGACGACGTTGACCGAGACGGCCAGACCGGCCGGGGCGTCGGCGCTGTCCTTGGAGAGCGACTTGGCGGCGGCGCCACCGTGCTCGACGATGTCGAAGTGCTCCGGGCGGATGCCGACCGTGACCGTGGTGTCGCCCTTGTCCGCGGCGGCGGTGAGCGCCTCGCGGGAGACCGGGACGACGCTGTTGCCGAACTTCACGCCACCGTCGGTGATCGGCACGTCGACCAGGTTCATGGCCGGGGAGCCGATGAAGCCGGCGACGAAGAGGTTGGCCGGGCGGTCGTACATGTTGCGCGGCGAGTCGACCTGCTGCAGCAGACCGTCCTTGAGGACCGCGACGCGGTCACCCATGGTGAGGGCCTCGACCTGGTCGTGCGTGACGTACACGGTCGTGATGCCGAGGCGGCGCTGGAGCGACGCGATCTGCGTACGGGTGGAGACACGGAGCTTGGCGTCGAGGTTCGACAGCGGCTCGTCCATGAGGAAGACCTGCGGCTCACGCACGATGGCGCGCCCCATCGCGACACGCTGACGCTGACCACCGGAGAGCGCCTTCGGCTTGCGGTCCAGGTAGTCGGTGAGGTCCAGCATCTTGGCGGCCTCTTCGACCTTCGCCCGGATCTCGGTCTTGTTGATACCGGCGATCTTCAGCGCGAAGCCCATGTTGTCCGCGACGGACATGTGCGGGTAGAGCGCGTAGTTCTGGAACACCATGGCGATGTCCCGGTCCTTCGGCGGCAGGTGCGTGACATCGCGGTCACCGATGCGGATCGCGCCGCCGTTCACGTCCTCAAGACCCGCGAGCATGCGCAGGGAGGTCGACTTGCCACAACCGGAAGGACCGACGAGGACGAGGAACTCACCGTCCGCGATGTCGATCTCGAGCTGGTCCACGGCGGGCTTGGTGGAGCCGGGGTAGATGCGGGACGCCTTGTCGAACGTGACACTGGCCATGCTGAATCTTCTCCTCCACCGGCAGGAACGTGCCGGACGATCCGAGTAGGGAGTGGTCTGGTCCACCTGGGTGAACCTGCCGTGACGCTACCTGGCCATGTCGAATCTGTCAGTAGTTCGAGGGCGACTGATATCTCGCATCGGGAAGGGGCAGGCAGAGCAACGAACTTTTGACCTTGCGCCTGCGGGCAGAGCACCGGTTTTTTGACCCGCTGCTGGGTGCCCGGCTCCTTGGTACGGCTCTTCAGCCGGGTCGACGCCCGGCCGTGATGCTTCCGGCGGTCGGGGATGCCGAGTGCCTCCCGCTTGACGCGCTTGGCCTCTTCCCCTGTGACACGTATGTGCTGGTGACACGTATGTGCTGGTCCGCCGAATCTGCCATGTCCGCTCCCCGGGTCCAGCTGTCCGATAGTTGGGAAAGCGCGTCAGTCCGCTTAACGCACGGATGGTCGAGTGGTCACGGGTGCGGAAGAACTTCGTGGATCAGGAGGCGGGCCGCTGTGTAGAGTGAGGGAGCTTGCGCGCGCGGTTTCGCTGTGTGCGTTGCCGCCTTAGCTCAGTTGGTAGAGCAGGACCTTTGTAACGTTCAGGTCGTCGGTTCGATTCCGACAGGCGGCTCAAGCGGAACCCCAGCTCAGATGCGCTCTGAGCTGGGGTTCTTTTGTTCAGCGGACGCGGCGACGACGCCGGGAGCGGGCCAACCAGCTGCTGGAGCCTCTCCGTTCAGCGATCAAGGAGCTGCTCCACCACTGACCCCGACACCGCAAGCCCACCTGGCCTGGTCAGCTACCGACCTGGGAGTGTTCTCTTGCAGAACGCTCCCAGGGCTCGTCGGCGGTGGCCGGGGCCGCGGGCTCCTGCTGTCCGTCTGTCACGATCTGCGCGGGCGGCCGGACGTCGGCCATGCGCCGCTCCGGGCCGCGCCGCCGCAGCACGAGGTACCCGCAGAACGCGGCCGGGCCGAAGAAGATCTGCGCGGGCACGATCTGTGGAAGGTGTCCGGTGAGCGCCTCGACCGTGACGGGTGTCAGCGTCGGGACGAGCGCGCCGAACACGGCGACCAGCCCAAGAGCCCAGGTCAGCCCCGCTCGTCCGTACGCCTTGTAGGCCACGGTGGTGAAGAGGGCGTACACCAGGAGGTCGCCCATGCCCACGACGGCGCCGAACTCGCCGATGCGCAGCCCGGCCGACGGTGCGAAGGCGTAGCCCTGTACCGCGTCGAACAGCTTCTGGGTGAGGGGGACGACGGTGGCGAAGAACAGGTCGTACACGGCGAGCGCCAGCGCGAACCGGGAGACGTGCCGCAGCTTCAGGCCGCCCTGCGCGTTGAGGTTGGCGGCGCCGACCGCCATCAGCATGATGACCAGGCTGTTGACCAGCCAGTACGGCGTGGCATGGGTGGGATCGTCCTCGGCGCTGCGCGCGGCGAGCCAGTCGGCGACCAGCAGACCGGCGATGAGCGACCAGCGCACCGGTCCCCGGCGGATGGCCGGCCCGTAGCCGACCGCGAGACCACCGGCCAGGGTCAGCCCCAGCACAGGCGGCAGCAGCCAGCCCGGAAGGGAGAGATACAGGAAGGGCAGTACGACGACGAAGCCCATCATGATGACAATGTCGTTGCCGTTGAACACGCCGACGGCCGGCCGGGGCAGGGTGACCCGCCGGAAGTAGGCGACCGAGGCGAGCGAGACGCCCAGGGCGACGGCGAGGGTCACGAAGACGAAGAATGCGCTCTGTGCGACGGTCATGAGGCCCGCCCGGCGGAGGCGAAGCTGTTCTCGACCAGATCGCAGCGGTAGCGCCGCAGCTCACGTCCTTCTCCCGGTACGACGTCGACGGTGGCGTCGAGGCCGGCCTCGGCGAAGTGACGCGCGATGTCGCTCGTCTCCGGCACGGATGAGGCGGCCACCTCCACATGCAGCCGCCCGTCCACCACGTCGGCGCGGTGGCGCACAGGCCAGCACGCGCCGGGCAGCGCGTCGAGGACCTCGATGACCTCACGCGGGGTCACCGGGCCGTCCTGGGTGCGCAGCACATGGTCCGCCTTTCCGAGGATGTGCGAGGTCGCCGGCACGTTCGCCATCTCGCAGGTGAGCGGTGCGTCGGGCAACTGCCGCACCAGGTCTCGGGTGTCGTAGCGGAAGAGCGGCATGCACTCCCGGTACGGGAAGAAGGGAGTGGCGACGATCGTGCCGAGCGCTCCGGGTGCGGCCGGTGCCCCGGTGTCGAGGTCGCACACCTCCACGAGGCCGATGCCGGCGTCGATGTGAAGGTGCCGCTGTCGGCAGATCGCGCCGGCCACCGGTGTCACCTCGGTCATGCCGTAGCCGTCGTGGACGGGGGCGCCGAAGGTCTTTTCGGCGGCCTCCGCAAGGGCGGGCGAGAGCACTTCGCTGCCGACGTTGATGCGGCGCAGCCGGAAGTCCGCGGGGCCGAGTCCCCGTTCGCGGGCCAGGCGGGTCAGCTGTCCCAGATAGCTCGGGTAGGTGACCATCAGGGTCGGCGCCGACGGGCCGGTTCCCGCCGTGAGGTCCAGCGTCTCGGCCGGTGGGACCAGGCCCACCATGCGGATCGTCGCCCCTGCCAGGCGGGCGACCTGCATCTCCGCGTACGCCGTGCCGGTCGCCCGGGAGCTGATGCTGAACTGGACCAGGTCGGTGGTACGGACGGTGCCGCGCAGCACCTGGGAGAGGGCGACGAGCGCGGGCCACAGGCGTTCCTCGTAGCGGGAGTACCAGACCTCGGTGGGCCGGCCTGTCGTCCCGGTGGTCCGGGAAGCGAGGAAGGGCTCGCTGCACAGGAAGTCGCGGGCCCGTTCGACCAGGTCGGCCTTGGTGGTGACGGGCACGGTGGTGATGTTCTCGACGGTCAGTGCGGCCGGGTCGACTCTTGCTGTCGCGAAGTGGTCCGCGTAGAAGGGCGACTTGGCCGCGAGGCGTTTCGCGGTACGGCGCAGGGCCTTGTTCGTGAGGTCGGTACGCATCTGCGGGTCTGCGGCGGCGCCGCGCAGCAACTGTTCGACGTCCTCGCCGGGTGAGCCGAACTCGGCAAGTGTCGCCAGCGCGTCATCGACGAGCCTTTCGGCAGAGCGAACATTGATCGGACGGCCGAGCACCATGGCCAGCGCCATCCGGAACTGCCGTATCCCCGCGTCGAACATGGTCCTCTCCCGCCCGTCCCGACCCCTCGCCATGCCGGGGTGGGCGGCCATGGCCGCCCACCCCGTTCCCGCGTCAGCTGGGGCAGTTGGTGAACAGCACCGCAGCCAGGGAACCCATGACGTACTTCGTGTGCTTGAGCGTGGAAACGATCGCGGACATACGAAAACCCCCTTGTATCGCTCAAAACTGAGCCCTCACCGGTCGGCGAAGGCACACTGATCTTCAAATGGCGCAACGTCTGCTGTCAAGGAGTCGACACACGATCAATCTTCCGTCGCCAAACATTCAATCGGCCTGTTTCTACGGCGAGTTCGCGCCACGGCGTGATCCGGAATCCGCGCCGCGGGCGCGGGGAGAGGCCGGCGCCGGCGCCTTTGGCGATGTAGGTCATGGGGTCGATGACCTTGCCGGCCTTGCCTGCGGCGGACGCATTCGCCGCCTGCAGAAGCAGGCTCGGCGCGCTCGCCGCGGATACCTACTGACAGCCCACCACCCCGACGAAGACCAGAAAGACAGGGCCGGCACAACTCCGGGAGCAGTGGCACCACCTCGGCGCAGCCGCAGCGCTCGTCGTTACCCCACACATAGCCCAGTACCGTGCCGGCTTGGTCCGCCACGGCAAAGTAACGGACGGGTCCATCCGTCCCGTGGCCATGGTCCGGAGGCCCGTCGCTGCGTTCGAAATGCAGGTCCTCATTGCAGCGCGAGTTGACCTGATCCTCGTTTCTCATGGGCGTAGCCCTGGGTCTCAGCTCGGGTTGGTCAGTCTCCGGATCGCGTCGGGGTTCGGCGCCTCGCTCAGCGAGTCGGGTACGACGCGGCTTCCCTGGATGTCGCTCGTGTCCCGGATCAGCTCGTCGAGCAGGGCGGTGGGAGTAATCCCGCGGCCCTTCGCGTCGCGGAGTTTCCTGAGCCATGCGGCACCGGCGTTGATCTCGGCGGCGCCGAGTCCCGGCGGCACCACCCAGCCGGCGGCTTCTCCCTCGTCGTTCGCCCAGACGTACCCGATCACCACGCCGTTGTCGGCGGCTACCCGCACGTACTGCACAGATCCCTGTGCGACACGGTTGTAGCGGGGTGGCCCACCGGGCGCCGCGTTGAACAGCAGATCTTCGTTCAAGCGCGGGTTGGGCCGCTGTTCCCTGCTCATGCGTGCAGTGCTCCCATACTTTGCAGGTAGGACTTCCCCGTAGACCTGGGCCTGGCTCTCGAAAGATCAGCGTCCGCCGAAACGGGCCGCGTCGAAGGACATCGGCGAACGAATGTTTTTCAGTGCCGTCCCGCCAGCCGGTCCGCCACCTTGGCGATCGGGTCGGTGGTGGCTTCGGCCGAGGTGAGTTCGCGGCGGTCCGCGGTGCGGTAGGCCGCGTACATGCCGTGGACGCCGATCCAGCGGAAGGGTTCCGGTTCCCAGCGGCGGACCTTGTGGTTGACCCAGGGGAGGGTGGTCAGTTCGGTGGGGCCCGACTGGCCGGAGTCCTGCTGGATCAGGTCGCGCAGGGTGCGGGCGGCGAGGTTGGTGGTGGCGACGCCGGAGCCGACGTAGCCGCCGGCCCAGCCGAGTCCGGTGGAGCGGTCGAGGGTGACCGTGGCGCACCAGTCGCGGGGGACGCCGAGGACGCCGGACCAGGCGTGGTCGATGCGGGCGCCCGCGGTGGTGGGGAAGAAGCGGACCAGGATCTCGCGGAGGGCCTCGATGGTGGCGGGCTGGGTGCGCCCGTCATTGTCGGTGCCGGAGCCGAAGCGGTACGGGACGCCCCGGCCGCCCAGCGCGATGCGGTCGTCGGCGGTGCGCTGGGCGTACATGTAGGCGTGGGCCATGTCGCCGAGCGTCTCGCGGCCGTCCCAGCCGATGGTGTCCCAGACCGACTTCGGGAGCGGTTCGGTGGCGATCATCGAGGAGTTCATCGGGAGCCAGGTGCGCTTCTGGCCCTTGAGGTTGGCCGTGAAGCCCTCGGTGCAGCGCAGGATGTACGGGGCGCGGACGGTGCCGTACGGGGTGTGGGCGTGCTTGGGCTTGATCTCGGTGACGGGGGTCGACTCGTGGATGGTGACGCCGAGCGCCTCGACGGCGTCGGCGAGCCCCTTGACGAGTTTGACCGGGTGCAGGCGGGCGCCGTGCGGCGTCCAGCTGGAGCCGACGGCCCCGGTGACGCGGATGCGTTCGGCGGTCTCGCGGGCGCCGCGCAGGACCCGGTCGGTCTCGCCGAAGGCGATCTCGACGGAGTGGAAGTCCTTGAGGCGGGCCAGCTGGGCCGGCGTGTAGGCCACTTCGAGGACGCCGCCCTGGTGGATGTCGGCGTCGATGTTCTCTTCGGCGGCGACGCGTACGACCTCGTCGACGGTGTCGTTCATCGCCTTCTGGAGGCGGACGGCGGCGTCGTGGCCGTGGAGTTTCGCGTAGCGGTCGCGGCCCGCGATGCCGTTGTAGAGCCAGCCGCCGTTGCGGCCGGAGGCGCCGTAACCGCAGAACTTCGCCTCGAGGACGGTGATGTTCAGGAAGGGGGCGGCCTTTTTGAGGTAGTACGCCGTCCAGAGTCCGGTGTACCCGCCGCCGACGATGCAGACGTCCGTGGTGGTGTCGCCGGGCAGAGGCTCGCGCGGGGCGGGCGTGCCTTGGTCCGCGTACCAGAACGATATTCCGCCGTTGACCGTGCTGACCGTGCTCATGTTGCCCCTGCTCGTCCTTGTGAAGTCGAGTTCCTGTGTGGCGGGACGTTACTGCGCGGGGGCGGTTGCGTCCTCCCCCGGGTGAGCGGATAGCAGGCGAGACCGATGAGGACGGCGGTGATGTGGCCGAGGTCGGTGAAGGTGCGGCTGGTGATGAGGGGGATGCCGTAGACGACGAGGACGCCGAAGAGGTACCCGTACCGCAAGGGCCGGGGGACGTGGTACGTGAGGACGGCGACGACGCCCGCGAGCGCGTAACTGACCCCGACGTCCAAGGTGTGGACCGCCGACGTGGGTGCCTGTCCGTGGCGGACGGCCCAGGCGAGGACGCCCTCGCTGACGAGGGTGGCCAGGATGTGGGCGAGCGCCGCAACCGCGACCCAGCGCAGCGTGCCGAGCCAGCGTTCGGCGCGGGCGTGGAAGACCGTGAAGAGGAAGGCGTACGGGAGCCACTTGCCGCTGTCGATCCAGAAGGCGCTGGAGATGAGGACACGTACCGGGTCGCGGACGAGTTCGTGGATGTTGGTCGAGTGCTGACGCAGGAAGTCCTCCTCGAAGTCGGGGGACATCTGATGCACCACGACCGTGGTGACGAAGAGGGCCGTCAGCCAGATGTACGTGCCGGGCGCGCTGCGGATCCAGAAGCGGACGGCGTGCAGGGTGCGCGTCGGGAGGGAGCGCGGGCTCGTGGGCGGGGCCGGGCTGCTGCGGGGCATAACCGATTGACGCACGGGCCTACGATCGGGTGCGTGATTGACATTCCGGACGCGCTGATCGCCACCCGGTCCAAGTACAACGGCGAGGCCGGGCGGGCGTTCCTGGCCGCGCTCCCGGGGCTCGCGGACCGGTTCCTGGGCGAGTGGGGGCTGCGGCCGGACGGGGCCGCGATGTACGGGATGTGCGCGCTGGTGCTGCCGGTGGTCCGTGCGTCGGACGGCCGGCGGGCGGCGCTGAAGCTCCAGGCCGCGGACGAGGAGACGGCGGGGGAGCCGGTCGCCCTGCGTGCGTGGGGCGAGGCGGGCGCCGGGGCGGTGGGACTGCTCGGTCACGACGTCGGGACCGGCACGATGCTGCTGGAACGGCTGGACGAGCGGCGGCCGCTGTCGGCGGTGGCGGACGAGCGGACGGCGGTGGAGGTGCTCGCGGGGCTGTTGGCCCGGCTGACAGCCGTACCGGCGCCGGACGGGCTGCGACGGCTGGGGGATGTCGCGGAGTGGATGCTGGACGGGGCGGAGCGGGCAGTGGCGGGGCTGGCGGACGCGGCGGAGCGGCGACTGCTGGCGGACTGTGCGGCGGCCGTGCGTGAGGTGGCGGGCGAGCCGGGGGACCGGCTGCTCCACTGGGACCTGCACTACGACAACATCCTGGCTGGACGTGCGGAGGAGGGCCGGGCGCACGAGTGGGTCGCGCTGGACCCGAAACCGCTGGCCGGGGACCCCGGGTTCGATCTGATGCCGGCCCTGCACAACCGGTTCGACGCGTCGACGGTGCGATGGCGGTTCGACCTGATGACGGAGGTACTCGGTCTTGGCCGGGAGCGGGCGCGTGCCTGGACGCTGGGGCGGGCGCTGCAGAACAGCATCTGGGACGTGACGGACGGGGAGAGCCGCTTGGGGCCGGAGCAGGCGGAGATCGCCCGGCAGCTGCTGGGCCGGGGATAGCGGGAAGACGGTGGGCGGGGCGGCTGCTTACGCTGCTCCCATGATTCGTACCGCTACTGCTGTCGATGTCCCTGTCATCCATTCCATGATCCGCGATCTCGCCGAGTACGAGAAGGCGCTCCACGAGGCAAACGCCACCGAGGAGCAGCTGCACGAGGCGTTGTTCGGCGAGCGGCCCGCCGCGTATGCGCACATCGCCGAGTCGGACGAGGACGGGGAGATCGTGGGCTTCGCGCTCTGGTTCCTGAATTTCTCGACGTGGCGCGGGGTGCACGGCATCTACCTGGAGGACCTGTACGTACGTCCCGACCGGCGTGGCGGCGGGCACGGCAAGGCGCTGCTGACGGAGCTGGCACGGATCTGTGTGGAGCGGGGGTACGAGCGTCTGGAGTGGTCGGTGCTGAACTGGAACGCCCCGTCCATCGCGTTCTACGAGTCGCTGGGCGCGCGCCCGCAGGACGAATGGACGGTGTACCGGCTGACGGACGGGGCGCTGACGAAGCTCGGTGGCTGACCTTCGCCCTCAGGGGACGAGGAGGACCTTGCCCATCGTGCCGCGCGTCTCCAGGGCGCGGTGGGCGGCGGCCGCCTCGGCGAGCGGGAAGCGCTGGACGGCGGGACGCAGGCGGCCCGCGGCGGGTGCTGCTCGCCCGTTCCGAGGGCGAGCAGCGCCGCCTCCATCCCGCTGTTGAACGACACCTCGCTGAGCAGTCCCGGCGCCGCTACCTGGTCGCCCGCGAGGTAGATGTCGTTGCCGCGGTCGATGGCCGGCCGGTCCCGCCAGGTGGTGCCGGGGCGGTCGACCGCGCCCGTGCGGTCGGCGGCGAGCGCGTCGCGCCGCCACTCGACGCGGTCGCGCCAGCCCGGGAAGCCGAGGTCGAGGACGTCTTCGGCACGGGCGATGCCCGCCGCCTTCGACTCACCGGGGGCGACGGGGAACTGGCCCTGGACGAGCTGCCGGCCCGCCGGGGCAAGGGTGCGGTCCTGGGCGCTGAAGCGTTCGATCCAGCCGGGGGCGTCCAGGTCGGAGACGGCGAAGGCGTCGCCGCGCCGGGTGCGCAGGGCCAGGTCGATCAGGGCGGTTCTGCCGCTGTCCCAGGTCAGCGTGGGGTCGCGGAGCAGTCCGCGGGCGGTGTCGAGGGAGGTGGCGACGATGACGGGGCCGCTGCGGGCCAGGTCGTCGAGGGCGCTCGGGTCGATCCGTGTCACCGTCTCGATCCGGACGCTCAGGTTCCAGGCGCGTGCGGCCATCCGGTCGATGATCTGCGCCCAGCCGCCGACCGGGTAGCGCGCCTCGGGCGGCAGCGCGGTGGCGCGGCACAGCCGCTCCTGGACGAACGCGGCGGAAAGCGAACCGGGGTCGTGGTGGAAGAGCGCCACGGCGGCGTAGTGCGCGGCCGCGCGGGCGGTCTCCTCGCCGGCCCGGCCGGTGGCCCAGGTATGGAAGTCGGTGTCGACGGGGGCGTGTCCGGCGCGGCGGCGGGTGAGCCGGAGGAGGCCGAGGGGCGGGGTGCGGCGCAGGGTGCCGCCCAGCCGGAAACGGAGCCGGGTGGCTTCGAGGAGCGGCACCGTGGCGACCGGGCCGAGAAGATTGCGCTGCGCGAGCCACGTCCAGTGCGGTCCATGGCGGTAGAGGGCGTGGGGTCCTTCGTTGGTGCGGTACGGGCCCTCGGCGGTCCTGGCGCGGCCGCCGAGCGTGTGGTGGGCCTCGTGGACGGTCACCAGGGCGCCGGACTCGGCGGCTGTGATCGCTGCGGTGAACCCGGCGAGTCCGCCGCCGATGATGTGTATGCGCTGCATGCGTCCCTGTCTCCTCGTCGTCGTGAACGATGACAAAGAGGTGACGTCAGGAGGGGGCCCGGGTGTGACAGCGGTGCGGGGGCGTTGTCAGTGGCGTGCGTCACGATGGGGGGCATGGCGCGCAGCAGCAGGAAGACGGACACCATCGCGGCGGCACGGCGACCGGAGGTGCGGCTGCCGCCGCTCGTTCCGTACGACGGGGGAGGGCTGGAGCCCGACGGGGACTACGACGGTGTGCGGTTCGAGGGGACGGACCTGTCGGACGAGTCGGGTCCGGGCGCCCGGTTCATGGACTGCGCGCTGGAGGGATGCGCGCTCGACCGTACGAAGCTGATCAGGGCCCGCTTCATCGACTCGGTCCTGACGGGGGTGCGGGGGGTGGGCACCGATCTCGCGGGGGCTTCGCTGCGTGATGTGGAGGTGGTGGACGCGCGGCTGGGCGGGGTGCAGCTGCACGGCGCGGTGCTGGAGCGGGTCCATGTGCGCGGCGGGAAGATCGACTATCTGAACCTGCGCAAGGCGCGGCTGAAGGACGTGGTCTTCGAGGGCTGCGTGCTGTCCGAGCCGGACTTCGGGGACGCGCAGCTGGTGCGGGTGGAGTTCCGGGACTGTGTGCTGAAGCGGGCCGACTTCAGTTCCGTACGGATGGAGTCGGTGGACTTGCGGACGGCCGCCGAGCTGGACATCGCCCGTGGCGTGGAGCGGCTGGCGGGGGCGGTGATCAGCCCGGTGCAGCTGATGGAACTGGCCCCGGCGTTCGCGGCGCAGATCGGGGTGCGGGTGGAGGCGTAGGGGGTGTCCGGCGGATCAGGGCCGGGGTCGCGATGATCCGCCGGACACCCCCCAGCCGTTTCCCCGATCCGCTCGTCAGACCCGGGGGAAGCGGGCCTGGAGGTCCCAGATCACCGGGTTGTCGGCGAGCCCCTCGTGCATGTCGGCGAGGTCCGCGATCAGGTCGTGCAGGAAGTCGCGGGCCTCTCGGCGCAGCAGGGAGTGGCTGAAGGTGAGCGGGGGCTCGTCGCCGGGCATCCAGTCCGCTTCGACATCGACCCAGCCGAAGCGGCGCTCGAAGAGCATCCGGTCGGACGACTCGGTGAAGTCCAGCTCGGCGAACTGCCGTCGGTGCGAGCGGCTGCCGCGGGGGTCCTGGTCGATCTGCTCGACGATGTCGCAGAGCGCCCAGGCGAAGTCGAGCACGGGCACCCATCCCCAGGCTGTGGATACCTCGCGGTCCGCCTTGGTGTCCGCGAGGTAGACGTCCCCGGAGAACAGGTCGTGCCGCAGGGCGTGGACGTCCGCGCGGCGGTAGTCGGTCTGCGGGGGATCGGGGAAGCGTCGGGAGAGGGAGTAGCCGATGTCGAGCACAGTTCGATGGTGTCATGCCCGGGGGTGCGTCGACGCCGGAGCGGCGGGCCGTCCACGGCCCCCGGGACCGCGGGCGCGTGGCGCTGCGGCGGTACTCGCCGCAGGCGGCCCGGCTCACGGCAGCAGCCGCTGCTCCTTCGCCCCGGCCACGGCGCCCGCGCGGGTGTCGACACCGAGTTTGTCGTAGATGCGGCCCAGGTGCGTCTTGACCGTGGCCTCGCTGATGAACAGGGCCCGGGCGATGCTCGCCGTCAACGAGACCACGTCGAGTTCGCCCGGCTGCTCGTCGAGGCGGGTGCGGACCCCGATGCGCAGGACCGGCGCGGGTTCGCGGAGATCGCGGCGCTGCTGCGGAACCGGGACTCGGGGTGAGCATCCACCGATCCGCCAAACCGACATTCCGCACATAGGATTATCTGCGTGCGTCCCACCGCTCTGATCCTGGCCCTCGCCACGACCGCCGTCGCTTCCCTCGGCACCGCCTGCTCCGCCGGGACCGGCGGTGTGGAGGGCACCCCCGGCGCCGCCGGTCTGCGCGACCCGTACTTCCCGAAGGTCGGCAACGGCGGGTACGACGTCACCCATTACGACCTCACCCTCGACGTCGACCCAGCCGCCCAGCACCTGCGCGGCACTGCCGTGATCACCGCGCGCGCCACCCAGGACCTCAGCGCCTTCAACCTCGACCTGGCCGGCCTGACCGTCGAGTCCGCGCAGGTCGAGGGCCGCCCGGCCGCCGTCAACCGGGCGGCCCACGAACTGACGCTGCGCCCCGATGCCGAGGTGGAGAGCCACCTCCACAAGGGCAGGACGTTCCGTACGGTCGTCCGCTACTCCGGTTCCCCGCTGACCCTCACCGACCCGGACAAGTCGCAGGAGGGCTGGCTGAGGACGGCGGACGGATCGGTGGCGCTCGGTGAGCCGGTCGGGGCGATGGCCTGGTTCCCCGGCAACAACCACCCGAGCGACAAGGCGTCCTACGACCTCACGGTCACCGTTCCCAAGGGCCTGACCGCCGTGTCCAACGGCGAGCTGACGTCCCGTAGGACCTCCGGTGGCACCACCACGTTCCACTGGCACACCGCCGCGCCCATGGCGACCTATCTCGCGACGCTCGCCATCGGGCACTTCGACACGAAGGCGTCGACGACCCCCGACGGCATCAAGGTGTTCACGGCCGTGGACCCGAAGTCGGCGGCGGCGAGTGCCCGGACCCTGGCCCGGATCCCCGAGGTCGTGCGGTGGGAGGCCGAGCGCTTCGGCCCGTATCCGTTCTCCTCGACCGGCGCGATCGTCGACCGCCCGGACGACGCCGGGTATGCGCTGGAGACCCAGAACCGGCCGTTCTTCCCCGGCCCGCCGAGCGTCGGACTCCTCGTCCACGAGATGTCCCACCAGTGGTTCGGGGACTCCGTCACGCCCGAGAGCTGGCGGGACATGTGGCTCAACGAGGGCTTCGCGACGTACGCGGAGTGGCTGTGGCAGGCGGACAAGGAGGGCGTCCCCGTCCAGGACAGCTTCGACCGCGCCTTCGCGAGCGACGCCAACTGGGCGTTCCCGCCATCCGATCCGCCGACGGCCGCGGACATCTCGCAGCCGCCGGTGTACGGGCGCGGGGCGATGGTGATCCACAAAATCCGGCAGGCGGTGGGCGACGACAAGCGGTTCTTCGCCCTCGTCAGGGGCTGGACGAAGGCGCACCGGCACGGCGGCGCGTCGACGGCCGACTTCACCGCCTATGCGGAGAAGACGACCGGCCGGGATCTGACGGACCTGTGGAACACCTGGCTGTACGGCAGGAGCCGGCCCGCCGCGAAGGGCTGACCGGCTCCTGGAACCGCACAGACAGGGGCTACTTCACGTTGATTCCGGACCAGGCGGCGGCGACGGCCGCGTACTCCGCGCTCCCCGCCCCGTACAGATCGGTCGCCGCCGTCAGGGTCGCGGTCCGCGCCTTGGCGTAGTTGGTGGTCGACGTCATGTAGGTCGAGAGGGCCCGGTACCAGATCTGAATGGCCTTGTCGCGCCCGATCCCCGTGACCGTGGAGCCGTTGGAGGTCGGCGAGTTGTAGGAGACCCCGTTGATGGTCTTCGCCCCGCTGCCCTCGGACAGCAGGTAGAAGAAGTGGTTGGCGGGCCCGGACGAGTAGTGGACGTCGAGGCGGCCGACGGTCTTCGACCAGGAGTCGGCGGAGGAGCCGTCCTTGCTCGGCTTGTCCATGTAGCGCAGCGGGGTGCCGTTACCCCTGATGTCGATCTTCTCACCGATGAGGTAGTCGCCGACGTCGCTGCTGTTGGCGGCGTAGAACTCGACCGCGGTGCCGAAGATGTCGCTGGTCGCCTCGTTGAGGCCGCCCGACTCGCCGCTGTAGTTGAGCCTCGCGGTGGCCGCGGTCAGACCATGGCTCATCTCGTGCCCGGCGACGTCCAGCGAGGTGAGCGGCTTGAGGTTGCCCGAGCCGTCGCCGTACGTCATGCAGAAGCAGCTGTCCGACCAGAACGCGTTGACGTACGCGTTGCCGTAGTGGACCCGGGAGTACGCGGCCCTGCCGTCGCCCGCGATGCCGTTGCGTGCCAGGACGTTCTTGTAGAAGTCCCAGGTCACGGCGGCGCCGTAGTGGGCGTCGACGGCGGCGGTCTGGCGGTTGGTCGCGAGACCGTTGCCCCAGATGTCGTCGGCGTCGGTGAAGAGCGTCCCGGTGCCGGCGGTGCCGCCGTTCAGGTCGTACGTGTTGTGGCCGCCGCGACCGCCGTCGGTCAGGTTGTAGCCGGACCCGGAGGCCGTGGTGCCGAGGTTCACCGTGCCGCTGTACTGGCTGGTGCCGGACCCGGTCTCGATGCCCTCGTACGAGTAGAGCTCCTTGCCAGTGGTGGCGTCCGTGATGACGTGACGCTCGCTGGGCGTCCCGTCGTGCTGGGTGCCCTTGACCACGTTCTCGTAGGCGAGCGTGGGCTTGCCGGTGGCGGCCCAGATCACCTTCCGGCCACTGGACTTGGCGCTGGTCCCGGTGTCCGTCGACGCCACGGTTATCTGGGCGCTCGTGGCCTTGGAGACCCCCTTGAGGGAGCCGTCCTTACGGGTGTGGGTGACGAGGTCGCCGCCGAGGACGGGCAGTCCGTCGTAGGTGCGCTCGTATCGGGTGTGAACCGTGCCGTCGGCGTCCTTGATCACATCGCGGACGACGAGCTTTTCCTTGCCGCCGAGCTTGATCTTCGCGGCGGTCGAGGCGGCCCCGGCCTGGGCCTCCTTGAGGGCCGAGACCCGCTGGGACGCGCTGAGAGGCAGGGCGGTGGCCCCGGACTCGCGGTCCTGGGCCGCACCGGCCGGACCTGCTTGTACGCCGACGACGACCATGGCGGCGGTAGCGGCAAGAGCGGCGGCACGCAGAGTGGTTCTCACTCGTTCTCCTTCACTCGATCCATCAGCTCCGTGAGGGGGCTGCGGTGAGAGTGGCACCGCCGCGCCCCGATTGGCAGGGGCGCGTCAAGGATTTGACCGGATCTTGTCCGTCTGTGAGGGAGCGTCATCCGATATGCGGCATAAGGTCATCGGCATCTTGGCGGATGGCCGGCGGCAGGACGGACGAACGGGAGCCCCTGGCCGAAAACAATCGGCCGGGGGCTCCCGCTGTTCGGGCCTTCAGGCCCCTGGACTCTGCGTCAGAGGTTGACGCCGAAGTCCTGCGCGATGCCGCGCAGGCCCGAGGCGTATCCCTGGCCCACCGCGCGGAACTTCCACTCCGCGCCGTTGCGGTACAGCTCGCCGAAGACCATCGCGGTCTCGGTGGCGGCGTCCTCGCTCAGGTCGTAGCGGGCGATCTCGGCGCCGCCGGCCTGGTTGAGGATGCGGATGAACGCGTTGCGCACCTGGCCGAAGTTCTGGCTGCGCGTCTCGGCGTCGTAGATGGAGACCGGGAAGACGATCTTGTCGACGTCGGCAGTGAGGCCCGCCAGGTTGACGTTGATCTGCTCGTCGTCGCCCTCGCCCTGGCCCGTGACGTTGTCACCGGTGTGGACGATGGTCTGGTCCGGCGTCGACTTGTTGTTGAAGAAGACGAAGTGGCCGTCGGAGACGACCTTCCCCGCCGCGTTCACCGCGATCGCCGAGGCGTCGAGGTCGAAGTCGGTGCCGGTGGTGGTACGGACGTCCCAGCCGAGGCCGACCGTGACGGCGGTCAGGCCCGGGGCCTCCTTGGTGAGCGAGACGTTGCCGCCCTTGGACAGGCTTACTGCCATGGGAAGTCCCTTTCATCGTCGGGTGCGGGCTTCATGCGTTCACGAAGCTACCGTCACCCGTCATAACGCAGGCGGAGGACCGAGAGGTTCCTGGCCTCTTTGCTTTCTTTACCCGATTCGCAGCCGGGCCGGCGGTCGGGTGCGGCAAAAGGAGGTGACGAACGGGTCCCCGGCCAGGGAACATGGGTGTCATGTCCGGGCCCTATGTCATCCGCGGTTCGGTCTCCCTGCCGGAGACCGAACTCATGTGGCGTTTCTCGCGGTCCTCCGGTCCCGGCGGTCAGCACGTCAACACCAGCGACTCCCAGGTGGAGCTGCGCTTCGACCTCGCGGCGACCGAGTCGCTTCCCGAGGTGTGGAAGGAGCGGGCGCTCCAGCGGCTGGAGAGCCGGCTCGTGGGCGGCGTGGTCACCGTACGGGCGTCGGAGCACCGCTCCCAGTGGCGCAACCGCGAGACCGCACTCGTCCGCCTCGCCGCCCTGCTGGCCGAAGCCACCGCGCCGCCCCCCAAGCCGCGCCGCAAAACCAGGATCCCGCGCGGGATCAACGAGCGGCGGCTGCGCGAGAAGAAGCAGCGCGGCGACACGAAGCGCGGCCGCTCCGGGCGCGACTGGTAGGCGGAGTCCACGGCCGCTCCGGCGGTGGCGGACGGCGGCCCGCACCCGCGATCCGTTCCGGCCCCGACCCGGCCCCGACCGGCGGGCGCCGGTGACTCCCGGTCAGCTCAGCTGCCGGTAGCGCCCCCGGAAGTACGTCAGCGGCCCGCCGTCCGCGCTCGGCAGCGCCGCGCTCACCACCCGCCCGATCACCAGCGTGTGGTCGCCCGCGAGCACCCGCTGCTCCGTGCGGCACTCCAGCGTGGCGAGGGCGCCGCCGATCAGAGGTGCGCCGGACACCTCTCCCCGCACATAGGGGATGTCGTCGAACAGCAGCCGATCGCTGATCCGGCCCTTCATCGCGAACCGTCCCGCGATGTGCCGCTGGCTCTCCGCGAGCACGGAGACCGCCCACAACGGCTGCTCGTCCAGCAGGTCGTCCATCCGGGAGCCGTTGCGCAGGCTCACCAGGACCAGGGGCGGGTCCAGTGACACGGACATAAATGCGGTTGCCGTCATCCCCACGTCCTCGCCGCGCCCGTTCTCGTCGAGCGGCGGCTCCTGGGCGGTGATCAGGACCACGCCTGCGGCCAGCCGGGCGAGGGCGCCGCGGAACTCCTCGTTGCTCACCCCTTCAGCATGGGGGATGGGCCCGGATCGCGGGGTGGGGGGTTTCGTCTGCAACATGGGGGGTTTTGTCTGCAACATACAGGCACGCTAGCCATTGCCCGCGCGCGGTCGCATCGGGCCAGGGGACCAGCCGGGTCCTAGGACTCCGGCCCGATGAGGTCGCACCGTCACGGCACAATGCGACGAGGCGCGACTCCGCGCAACGTCACAGATTTGCGTTCAAGAAAAGGAAGGACCTCTTCCGGAGGTCGCTCGGCCCCCTTCATCACTCGGTCCCCTTCATCACTCGGTCCCCTTCATCACTCGGTCCCCTTCATCATCTGTTGTGACTTGACTCACAGAGGGCAATATTTGTTGACCCTGTGTACCGGGTGCACAGCTCACTGTGATTCAGTGGCCGTGACACTGCGAACAAGTACGTCGATATGAAACCTGGAGTGCTGTCGAGGTCTCGGGGAGTGCGAGCAATGGAGGCCGAGTCGGAGCCGTACGTTCGTCTAGCGACGATGCGGCAGCTGCATCAGGCCGTCGCCGATCTCAACACGGCGCGGAGCCTGGCCGACACACTGCAGACCGTGGCCGACGGAATCGTCGCCGGTCTCGGGTACGGGCTGGCCTGCGTCAACCTCGTCCGCCCCGACGGCGACCTCGTCGTCGCCGCGTTCGCGGGCAACTCCGCCGCCGAAGCGCTGATCACCGGCCGCGTCGGCTCGCGCGCCTCCTGGGAGCGCAGGCTCTCCATGGGTGAGTGCTGGGACGATCTCTGTTTCATACCGCACACCGACGGCTGGGTCCTCCTCGACGACGACGTACCGCAGTGGCACACCGAAGGTCCCGAGCCCCGCTTCGAGGACGAGTGGCATCCGGAGGACCGGCTCTACGCCCCGATGTACGCGTCCGGCGGCGGCCGGGACCTCCTCGGCGTGATATCCGTCGACCGCCCGCGCAACGGCCGCCGCCCCGGAGCCTGGGGTCGCGAGGCCCTGCAGATGTACGCGTCCCAGTCGGCCATTGCGATCAGCAACGCCCGGCTCCGAGCAAACATGCAGCGTGCCCTGGTCCGGCTCGAACGGGAGCAGCAGGCGCTGCGGGCCAGCGAGGAATCCTTCCGCCAGGCCTTCGAGTACGCCCCCAGCGGTATGGCCATCGCCGAGATGGGCGGGGACCAGCACGGCCGGCTGCTGCGCACCAACGACGCACTGTGCCGGCTCCTCAGCCGCCCCGCCTCCGTCCTGCGCCGCTACTCCTTCGCCGACCTCGTGCACCCCGAGGACGTCGGCACCCTGCTGCGTACGTCCGCCGAGGGCGGCCGCGCCGAGCTGCGGCTCGGGCGCCGGGACGGCACCTACCTCTGGGTCTCGCTGCGCAACTCCGTCGTCGCGGACACCGCCGACGGCCCCCGCTTCCTCCTCACCCATGTGGAGGACATCGAGGAGCGCAAGCGCCATGAGCTGCACCTCGCGCACCGCGCCTCGCACGACGCGCTCACCGGCCTGCCCAACAGCGCCGAGCTGCGCGCCCGGCTCGGCGCCCGGCTCTGCGAGCGCCCGCACTCTGCGGCGACCACCGCCGTGGAGGCGCTGGACGCGGCGTACGGCGACGTCGAGGACATGGATGCCCGGACGCACGGCTTCCGGGCCGACGGCTTCGAGGCGGACGCGGTGGCGGGCGGCGGCCCGTACGACCACCATGTGCACGCGGTGGCGCCCGACAGCGAGCAGGACGACGGGACGAAGGGGCTCGCGGTCCTCTTCTGCGACCTCGACGGTTTCAAGTCCATCAACGACCGCTTCGGGCACCACACCGGCGATGCCGTCCTGATCGAGGTCGCCCGGCGGCTCACCACCTGCGTGCGCGACGGCGACACCGTCGCCCGGCTCGGCGGTGACGAATTCGTCGTCCTCGCGGACGGGCTCGGTGCCGCGGACGCCGCAGACCTGGCTGTACGGTTGCGCAACGCCATCATTCCCCCCATTCGGGTGGATGGCCGTGCGGTGCGGGTCGGGGCGAGTTTCGGGATCGGCTGGGCCGGCTGCGGCATGACCGCCGAAGAGGTGCTGCGCTCCGCCGACCAGCGGATGTATGTGGAGAAGCGGTCGCGGTCCAAGGTTCACCGCAGGGCCGGCTGACGTTCACGGCAGGTCCGTTCCCGCACCCCACCCCGGTTCCGGTACGGCACCCCGAAGGCCGGCGGCAATTCTTGGTGTGCTCCGTTCGAGGTAGGCTCGGCCGGTCGGCGACGGCTGGCGATATTCGGCGACGGCTGGCGACATGGTGAGGAGTGACCCAGGGATGACGGCCGGGAACAACGGCGCAAGCACACCCGAGGACGACGATCCGTTCGGCTACCTGTACGAGGACGGACAGGCGTCCGGCGCCCAGTCGCCACGGCAGGGCGGCTACGGCTATCCGGGTCCTGCCGCGCAGCCCGGCGTGCCCAGGACCTCGTACAACCAGGTGCGGACGGTCGGCGAGCGCCAGTACGGGCAGCCGGTGCCGCAGCAGCCGTACGGCGGGCCGCAGCAGGCGCAGTACGGCGGGCCGAACGCGCAGTACGCCGCCCCGGAGGCGTACCCCGGCGGCGGTCCCACCGCGCAGGTCCCAGTGCAGGGCGGCGGCCGCAGCGGCGGTTCCGGCAGCGGCGGTCCGAACACCAAGGGCCTGCTGATCGGTGCGATCGCGGTCGTCGCGGTCGTCCTCGTCGGCATCGGCGTCGCGATGATCACGAACGACAGCAAGGGCAGCAACAAGAAGGACGAGGCTGCCACCTCGGCCGGTCCCGCCGGTCAGGTCGAGGAGTCCCCGAAGCCGAAGCAGTCCGAGACGTCCTCCGAGGCCCCGGCGGAGCTGCCGAAGCAGGACGCCGCGACGCTGAAGCTCGGCGGCACGGCCGCGCTCGACAACTCGGTCGCGGGCGCGAAGGGCGCGAACGGCCAGTACATCAATCTGAACGAGGTCGGCAGGTCCGCGACCTGGTCGGTCGACGTGCCGGAGGCCGGCGAGTACACGCTCTACGTGACGTACGGCGTGCCGGGCAAGGACGCCACGACCTCGCTCACCGTCAACTCCGAGAGCCCCCGGTCCATCAACATGAAGAACTTCGCGAATGCCCCGGAGGGCGACCTGTCGAAGGGCTGGACGAGGACGTACGCCTACGTCAACCTCAACAAGGGTCCGAACACGCTGATGATCTCGTGCAACGAGGGCGACCAGTGCGACGCCAACCTGGACCAGCTGTCGTTGAAGGCCGGTCACCAGACACGCTGAACCCCGAACGCGGTCCGGCCCCACCACCCGACGAGGGCGGTGGGGCCGGTTTCGTCCGTGCCGGGCGGGTCAGCCCATCAGGCTCAGGAACCCCGCCACCGTCGTGACCATCGCCTCGCGGCCCGGGACGAGGTACTTGCGCGGGTCGACGCCCGTCGGGTTCTCGGCCAGGTACGCGCGCACCGCGCCGGTGAACGCCGTGTTCAGCGCCGTACCCACGTTGATCTTGCGCATGCCGGAGGCGACCGCCTGGCGGATCTCCTCGTCCGGGACGCCGCTGGAGCCGTGCAGCACCAGCGGGACCGGGACCGCGTCGCGCAGCCGGCCGATCAGGGCGTGGTCCAGGGCTGCGGTGCGCTCCGTCATCGCGTGCGAGGAGCCGACCGCGACGGCCAGTGCGTCGACGCCGGTCGCCGCGACGTAGGCGGCGGCCTCCGCCGGGTCGGTGCGGACACCGGGGGCGTGGGCGTCGAGCGGGGCCTCGCCCTCCTTGCCGCCGACCTTGCCGAGCTCCGCCTCGATCCAGATCCCGCGCTCGTGGCCCCAGGCGACCGCGTCGGCCGTGGCCCGTACGTTCTCCTCGTAGGTCAGCTTCGAGGCGTCGAACATCACCGAGCCGAAGCCCTCGTCGTGCGCCTGGTGCAGCAGTTCCACGGACTCGACGTGGTCGAGGTGGAGCGCGAGCGGCGCGTGGGAGGCGCGGGCGACGGCGGCGGTCGCGGCGGCGATGGCGGAGAGCCGACCGCCGTGGAACTTCACGGCGTTCTCGGAGATCTGCAGGATGGCGGGTGCCCCGGCGCGTTCCGCGCCCGCGGCGATGGCCTCCGCGTGCTCCAGTGTGATGACGTTGAAGGCGGCGACTGAGCGTCCGTCGGCCTGGGCGGCCGAGACGAGTTCACCGGTGCTGACGAGCGGCATGATGCCCCCTGAGACTTCGTGTGGTGCGGGATGATCCGGACGGTGCCGGGCGCGCGATGCGAGCTGGTTCCGCGCCGCTCAGACCGTCGGTGCTTGTTCCTCGACGCCGACGCGCGGCAGCAGCTCCTCGTACGCCGCCCGGTCGAACTCCCCGGCCGCGGGTGCCAGCACTGTCGCCGTCGACAGTGCCACCGCCCTGCGCAGCCGGTCCGGCCAGCTCAGCCCCTCGACGAGACCGGACAGCAGCCCGGCCACCGCGGAGTCGCCCGCTCCAGTGGGGTTGCCCGCGACCCGGTCCGGCGGCGCCGCCCGCCAGGTTCCCTCGGGTGTGACGGCGAGCATGCCGTCCGCGCCGAGCGAGGCGATCACGCCGTGCGCGCCCCGGCGGCGGGCGTCATGGGTGGCGCGCAGCGGGTCGCGGGAACCGGTGAGCTGGGCGAGCTCGTCGGCGTTCGGCTTGATCAGGTCGGGGCGGGCGGCTATGCCCCGGCGCAGCGGTTCGCCGCTGGTGTCGAGGAGAACGGGGACCTCGGCGGCGCGGGCGATGCGGACCAGTTCGGCGTAGGCGCCGACGTGGACGCCGGGCGGCAGGCTGCCGCAGAGTGCGACCGTGTCCGCGCCGGCGAGGAGCTTCTCGTACGTGGCGAGGAAGGTGGTCCACTCGTCGGCGCTGACGAGTGGACCGGGTTCGTTGAGCTGGGTGGTGTCGCCGGTGGACGCGTCGACGACCGCGATGGTGCGGCGGGTGTTCCCGGCGACGGGGACGAGCGCGTCGCGCGGCGGGAGATCCGCCAGGAGCTCGCGGAGTGCGGCTCCGGTGGCGCCTCCGGCGAAGCCGGTGACCACGGTCTCGTGGCCGAGTGCGGAGAGCACCCGGGCGACGTTGAGCCCTTTGCCGCCGGGGCGTTCGGATATGTCACCGACGCGGTGGCTGGTGTGCGGGACCAGCGCCGGTACGCCGTACGTCAGGTCGAGTGCCGTGTTCAGTGTGACCGTGAGGATCACCTCGGTCACCCCTTCGATCCGTGCCGGAGCGCGGATCTCTTGCCAGAACGCGCCTTCCCTGCTGTTGACAGAGCGATCATGCCAAAGAGGCAGCGGTCGGCCCAGAGCTCCGGGCCAACCGCTGTCTCTTCGTTACGAATTCGGCCCACTGTCAAGAATGGCTGAAATCACCCGAGTTCGGGCTCAATAACCCATTCGCCCTTGCGCATGACGCCCTTGAGCGCGAAGTCCGCGTCCAGGACC
This sequence comes from Streptomyces sp. NPDC048496, assembly GCF_043200055.1. Taxonomy (NCBI): domain Bacteria; kingdom Bacillati; phylum Actinomycetota; class Actinomycetes; order Kitasatosporales; family Streptomycetaceae; genus Streptomyces; species Streptomyces sp. NPDC048496. Next base: position 127,871 of record NZ_JBICXB010000007.1, read on the forward strand.
ACCAGGTCCGCGTCCTTGCCCGGCTCCAGAGAGCCGACCTTGTCGTACACGCCGAGCAGCCGTGCCGGGTTGGCGGAGATGGACCGCACGACGTCCTCGACCGGGATCCGGTCGAGCGTGACGGCCCGGCGGAACGCGGTGTCCAGGGTGAGCGTGGAACCCGCGATCGAGTCGCCCTCGACGAGCCGGGCGACGCCGTCCTTGACCTCGACGGCGAGCGGACCCAGCTGGTACTGGCCGTCACCGAACCCGGCCGCGTCCATCGCGTCCGTGATCAGCGCGACACGGGCGGCGCCCGCGTGGTGGTACGCCAACTGCAGGGCGGCCGGGTGCAGATGCGTACCGTCGTTGATCAGCTCGACGGTGATCCGCTCGTCCTCCAGGAGGGCGGCGATCGGACCGGGATCGCGGTGGGCGAACGGCGGCATCGCGTTGAACAGGTGGGTGGCGACGGTGGCGCCCGCGTCGATCGCCTCGACGGTCTGCTCGTACGTCGCGTCGGTGTGCCCGATCGCGGCGATCACGCCGTGCTCGGCGAGCAGCCGCACCGACTCGATGCCGCCCGGCAGTTCGGTGGCGAGCGTGAACATCTTCGCGGTGCCGCGCGCCGCGTCCATCAGCTTGCGGACCTCGGCCGGGTCCGGGTGGCGCAGCAGCGTCTCGCTGTGCGCGCCCTTGCGGCACGGCGAGATGAACGGGCCCTCGAAGTGGATCCCGGCCAGGTCGCCCTGCTCGACCAGCTCGGAGAGGATGCCGGCCCGCTCGGCGAGGAAGTCCATCTCGCCGGTGACGGTGGAGGCGACCAGGGTGGTGGTGCCGTGCTCGCGGTGGGTGCGGACGCCGGTGAGGACCTCGTCCACCGTGCCGGAGGTGAAGGACGCGCCGCCACCGCCGTGGTTGTGCATGTCGACGAAGCCGGGGACGACCCAGTGGCCGGTCAGATCGATGGTCCGGGCACCCTCCGCCGGACTCCCGGTGATCCGGGTGCCCTCGACGGTCACCCGGCCGTTCTCGACGGTCCCGGTGGGAAGAACCACCCGGGCCCCGGCGAGAACCGTGCTGTCTGCGCGTCCGGCCATCAGGCGGTTACCTCCGTGGAGAGAAGATCCCAGGCGAGCAGCCCTGCACCCAGGCATCCGGCGGTGTCCCCGAGGGCTGCCGGGACGATGTCGGGCAGCTTCTGGAACGTGACACGTTCCTCGACGGCCGCACGGAGTGGTACGAACAAGGTTTCCCCCGCCTCGGCGAGACCGCCACCGATGATGAGCATGCGGGGATCCAGCAGGGTCAGCGCGGTGACCAGCCCGGCGGCGAGCGCGTCGACCGCGTTCTGCCACACCCGTACGGCCGCGGGGTCGCCCGATTCGACGGCCTTCGCGCAGTCCGCGGCGTCGGCCTCCGGGTCCCCCGACGCGGCGGCCCAGGCGCGGCTGACGGCGGAGGCGGACGCGAGGGTCTCCAGGCAGCCGCGCTGTCCGCACCCGCAGTCCGGCCCGTCCGGCCGGACCACGACGTGCCCGATCTCGCCCGCGTACCCGTGCGCGCCCGCCTCGATGGTGCCCGTGATACCGATGGCCCCGGCGATGCCGGTACCGAGCGGGACGAACAGGAAGCGGTCGGCGCCCTTGCCCGCGCCGATCCTGCCCTCGGCGAGGCCGCCGGTCCTGACGTCGTGGCCGAGCGCGACGGGTACGCCGCCGAGCCGTTCGCCGAGCAGGGTGCGCATGGGGACGTCGCGCCAGCCCAGGTTCGAGGCGTAGACCGCGATCCCGTTCTCCGCGTCGATGATGCCGGGCACGGCGACACCGGCCGCGACGGCGCTCTCGCCGAAGTGTTCCTCCCCGTGGGCGCGCAGTTCCGCGGCGAAGGCGAGGATCGACTCCACGACGGCGTCGGGTCCGCGCTCCCTGCCGGTCGCGCGCCGAGCCTCGTGCAGCAGGGTGCCGTCGGCCCCGACCAGTGCGGCCTTCATTCCGGTGCCGCCCACATCGAGGGCGATGACGTGTTTCACGGGAGACAGTTTCGCCCGAGGACCCCCAATAGGTCTAGTCCACTAATGCTGTTTGTTGAGGACCCATACAAAAGTGTGGCAAAGCCCCGGAGCGTGCCTTCGACCAGGCCTTCTGCCGAGCTCAGGTGGCGGGCGATATGTTGGCTCATATGACCGCCCCCGACGACGGCTCCGCCGAAGCGGAGCCCCCTGCCGACAGCCCCGCCGGCCACCCTGGCGCCGGGCTCTCCGACCGGGAGCGTGCGGTCCTGGCCGTGGAACGGCGCTCGTGGCCCGGCCCGGGGGCGAAGGAGCGGGAGATCCGGGAGGGCCTGGGCATCTCGCCGACGCGCTACTACCAGCTGCTCAACGCGCTCCTGGACAACCGGCGGGCACTGGAGGAGGACCCGGTGACGGTGAACCGGCTGCGACGGATCCGGGACGCTCGGCGGGGGCGGCGCTGACATTGCGGCAGCGCCGTACGTCCAGGGACTTCCGTTCGGATCAGGCCGGATCAGGGAGCGGGGGTCCGGGGCGCCCCGGTTCCGGGAAGGGGCGGGCAGGGGAACAGGCCGGCCGCGGTCGCCGGCCGTAGCCGCACCGCACCACCCCCGATACCCTCGACCCATGGGCAGCACTCCGGAACAGCCTCTGCCGACCCCGACCACCCCGGCCGGCCGCGAAGGCCTCGCCGCTCTCCTCGCCCGCCCCGACCACGCGGTCGTCGCACTCGATTTCGACGGCACCCTCGCCGAGATCGTCCCGGACCCGGAACAGGCCCGCGCCCGCCCCGGCGCCGTACCGGCCCTGGCCGCCCTCGCCCCGAAGGTCGCCTCCGTCGCCGTGATCACCGGCCGTCCGGCCGACGTCGCGGTCCGGCACGGCGGCTTCGCCGGGGTCCCCGGCCTCGACCACCTGGTCGTTCTCGGCCATTACGGCGCCGAACGCTGGGACGCCGTCTCCGGTACCGTCCACGCCCCCGCCCCGCACCCGGGCGTCGCCGCGGTCCGCGCCGAACTCCCCGGCCTCCTCGAACGGTTCGACTCGTGGCGCGGTACCTGGATCGAGGAGAAGGGCCGGGCGCTCGCCGTCCACACCCGTCGCGCCGCCGACCCGCAGGCCGCGTTCGACGCGCTGCGCGGCCCGCTCGGCGCGCTCGCCGCCCGGCACGGACTGATCGTCGAACCGGGCCGTCTCGTGCTGGAGTTGCGCCCGCCGGGCATGGACAAGGGCATGGCGCTCACACAGTACGTACGGGAGTTGGACGCCGAGTCCGTTCTGTACGCGGGTGACGACCTGGGCGACCTCGCCGCGTACGCCGCCGTGGAGAAGCTCCGCACCGAGGGCCCCGACGGCATCCCGGGCCTGCTGGTCTGCAGCGGCAGCGCCGAAGTGCCCGAACTGGCCGAGCGGGCCGATCTGTTGTTGAACGGTCCGGGAGCCGTCGTGGAGTTCCTCTCGGCCTTGGCGCGCTGTCTCCGGTCGGATCCCACCGAGGTGTGACGGGCCGCGTCACTCCTGCCGGAGCGCGTCCAGCTGGTCCAGGAACCACTGCTGCGGCGGCAGCGCCACCGCCGCCGCGGCCAGCCGCTCCGTGCGCGCGGCCCGTTCGTCGTCCGCCATCGTCAACGCCTCGTGCAGTGCCGCCGCCGTCGCGGACACGTCGTACGGGTTCACCACGACCGCGTCGCCGCCCAGTTCCTCGTACGCCCCCGCCTCCCGCGACAGCACCAGCGCGCAGCCCGCGTCGGAGACCACCGGGACCTCCTTGGCGACGAGGTTCATGCCGTCGCGGATCGGGTTGACGAGCGCCACGTCCGCCAGCCGGTACGCTCCCAGCGAGCGTGCGAAGTCGTCGTGCACATGGAGCAGGACCGGGGTCCAGTCGGCGGTCCCGTACGTCGAGTTGATCTCCTCCGCGACCCGCTGCACCTCCGCGGTGTACTCCCGGTACACCGCCAGGTCCTGCCGCGACGGATACGCGAACGCCATATGAACCACCCGTTCGCGCCACTCCGGACGTGTGTTGAGCAGCTCCCGGTAGGCGAACAGGCCACGCACGATGTTCTTGGAGAGTTCCGTCCGGTCCACCCGCACGATCGTCTTCCGACCGGTGCCGCCCACCTGCTCCCGCAGTGTCGCCATCCGCTCGTCCACGTCCTTCTCGTGCGCGCGCCGGCACAGGAAGTCCGCGTCCGCCCCCAGACCGTGCACCCCGATCCTCGTCCGGCCGGTGCCGCCCAGGACCTCCGTGCAGCAGCCGATGAACGCGTCCGCCCAGCGCCGGGTCAGGAAGGCCGCCCGGTCCGCGCCCAGGATGCCGTGCAGCAGCTGCTCGGCGATGTCGTCGGGGAGCAGGCGGAAGTAGTCGACGGGCGCCCACGGAGTGTGCGAGAAGTGGCCGATCCGAAGGTCGGGGCGGAGTTCGCGGAGCATGCCGGGGACCAGCGCCAGGTGGTAGTCCTGCACCAGCACCGCCGCGCCCTCGCCCGCCTCCTCGGCGAGCGCCTCGGCGAAGGCCCGGTTGTACGTCTCGAACGACGCCCACTGCCGCCGGAACTCCGCGTCGAAAACCGGTTCCAGCGGCGTTTGGTACAGCATGTGGTGGACGAACCAGAGCACCGAGTTCGCGATGCCGTTGTACGCGTCCGCGTGGACCTCCGCGTCGATGTCGAGCATCCGAACGCCCTGCTCACCGACCCCGCGCCGGACCGCCTCCCGGTCCCCGTCACCGAGCGCGGCGCACACCCACAGTTTGTCCTTGACGGCGCTCAGCCCGGAGACGAGCCCGCCGCCGCCGCGCTTGGCGTCGAGCGATCCGTCGGTGGTGAGGGTGTACGACACCGGGCCGCGGTTGGACGCGACAAGGACCTGGGCAGCGGACTGGGCTTCGTGCTCGGAGACCATGTTGCGGAATCTAGCCCGATCACGAACCGCCCAAACGTGCGAAGTCAGGCCACCTCAGGCCGCGCGGCGCGAAACGTACTCCGTGATCTCGCACATCGGGGGCCGCTCCTCCGTGTCCACCGGATGGGTGCGCGGTACGAAGCCGTCCTCGCCCCGCTCGAACTGGGTCAGGGCCGGACGTACCAAGTGACCCCGGGACAGCCGGAGCTGAGCGGTTCGATAGATCGCCGCAGCCATCCGTCCCAGCGCCTGGCCGTCCTGGTGGCGGTGTCTGCGCACCCCCACATCGACCTGTGCCAGCGCGTCCAGCCCGACGGTGTGCAGGGCGTCCACCAGGAGGCCGAGTTCCACTCCGTAACCGACAGGAAACGGCAGCCGCTCCAGCAGTGAGCGCCGCACCGCGTACTCGCCGCCGAGCGGCTGGACGAAGCCGGCCAGCCGCGGCCAGTGCAGATTGAGCAGCGGGCGGGCCACCAGTTCCGTGACGCGACCGCCCTGACCCGCGGTGTCGCCCAGGGGGCGGTCGTACATCGCCTTGACGAACTGCACCTCGGGGTCGGTGAGCAGCGGGCCGACGATGCCGGAGACGAACTGCGCGGAGAAGTCCCTCAGGTCGGCGTCTATGAAGCAGACGATGTCACCGGTGGTGACCAGGAGCGAGCGCCACAGGACCTCGCCCTTGCCGGGGAGCGCGGGTATGCGCGGGAGTATCGCGTCGCGGTGCACCACCCGGGCGCCCGCCTTCCGGGCGACTTCCGCCGTGCCGTCCGTCGAGCCGGAGTCGATCACCAGCAGCTCGTCGACCAGCGGCACCTTCTCCATCAGCTCGACCCGGATCGTCTCGACGATGGCGCCGACCGTCGCCTCCTCGTTCAGGGCGGGCAGCACCACGCTCACGCTCCCGCGCCGCGGATCCCGGCTCTTGGCGGCGACGAGCCGGTCCAGCGGGCGGTCGGCTGCCGACCAGGAACGCCCGGCCAGCCAGCGTTCGACCTCTTCCAGCACGGTCGATACTCCCTGTATGTGATCCATCTCGCGGTTCGGACGACTGCCTCAACCGTCCGGGGCTTCGGTTACAGTCTTGAACAACGCGGACGACCGTCGCATGTCGGGGTCGTCCGCCAACAAATGCCTGGGTCGGTGATCCAGTGCCAAAGCGCTCATCCAGAGGGACTGAGGGAACGGCCCGTTGAAGTCCCGGCAACCCTCCCGCCGACCGCGAGGTCAGGTGGGGAAGGTGCCAATTCCGTCTCGTGGCGAAATGCGCCGCGAGGAAGATGAGGAGAAAGGGCCTCGCCAGCATGGCTGTGCAGACTGTTGCAGTAAGCACCGATTCTTCCACCGGCGCCGTCGACCTCGGCCCCGCAGCGGCGCTCTCCTGCCGCGAGTGCGGAGAGCGTTTCGAGCTCGGTCCCCTTTTCGCCTGCGCGTCCTGTTTCGGGCCGCTCGAAGTGGCGTACGACCTGCCGGGCGACTCCCCGGACGAGCTGAAGAAGCGCATCGAGGCCGGACCGGACAACATCTGGCGCTACGCGCCGCTGCTGCCCGTCCCCGCCGATGTCGCGGACAAGCCCAACATCAACCCCGGCTTCACCAAGCTGGTCAAGGCCGACAACCTCGCCCGTGAGCTGGGCGTCACCGGCGGTCTGTACGTCAAGGACGACTCCGGCAACCCGACGCACTCCTTCAAGGACCGCGTCGTCGCGATCGCCGTGGAGGCCGCCCGCGCCTTCGGTTTCACCACTCTCTCCTGCTCCTCCACCGGCAACCTCGCCGGTGCGGTGGGCGCGGCCGCCGCCCGGGCCGGATTCCGGTCCTGCGTGTTCATCCCGCACGACCTGGAGCAGGGCAAGGTCGTCATGGCCGCGGTGTACGGCGGTGAACTGGTCGGCATCGAGGGCAACTACGACGACGTCAACCGCTTCTGCTCGGAGCTCATCGGCGACCCGCTCGGTGAGGGCTGGGGCTTCGTCAACGTCAACCTGCGCCCGTACTACGGCGAGGGTTCCAAGACGCTCGCGTACGAGATCTGCGAGCAGCTCGGCTGGCAGCTGCCCGACCAGCTCGTCATCCCGATCGCGTCCGGCTCGCAGCTCACGAAGATCGACAAGGGTCTTCAGGAGCTGATCAAGCTCGGTCTCGTCGAGGACAAGCCGTACAAGATCTTCGGTGCCCAGGCCGAGGGCTGCTCCCCGGTCTCCACGGCCTTCAAGGCCGGTCACGACGTCGTGCGCCCGCAGAAGCCGAACACGATCGCCAAGTCCCTGGCGATCGGCAATCCGGCCGACGGTCCGTACGTCCTGGACATCGCCCGCCGCACCGGCGGCGCGGTCGAGGACGTCGACGACGAGCAGATCGTCGACGCGATCAAGCTGCTGGCCCGCACCGAGGGCATCTTCGCCGAGACGGCGGGCGGGGTGACGGTCGGTGTGACGAGGAAGCTGATCGAGGCGGGTCTGCTGGACCCGACGCTCACCACGGTCGTCCTGAACACCGGTGACGGCCTGAAGACGCTGGACGCGGTCGCCCCGACGACCGGCCCGACCGCGACCATCCGGCCCAGCCTGGACGCGTTCCGCGACGCCGGCCTCGCCAACAGCTGACCCGATCACCCGAGACATGAGGAAGGCACCCGGATGAGCGTCAAGGTCCGTATTCCCACCATCCTGCGCACCTACACGGGCGGCCAGGCCGAGGTCCCGGCCGAGGGCTCGACCCTCTCCCAGGTCATCGAGTCGCTGGAGCAGAACCACCCGGGCATCGCCGCGCGTGTCCTGGACGACCAGGGCAAGCTCCGCCGCTTCGTGAACGTGTACGTCAACGACGACGACGTGCGCTTCGAGGGCGGCCTGGAGACGGCCACCCCGGACGGGGCGGGCATCTCCATCATCCCGGCGGTCGCGGGCGGCTGCTGACCCGTAGTCAGCCCTGCGGCCGGCTTCGCAGCGTTACCGGAATTGCCCCCTCTGCAAGCTAAGCGGAGGGGGCAATTCTGCATGGTTGAGCGCGGTAGAGTGGGGAAGTCCCCTCCGCTGCCCGTGCCGACCGCATATGAGAATGCGCCCGCCCACGACAAGATGCAGCCAAAGTGTTCCAACTCCTTGCGCCGTAAGTGGCCTTTGTCCGGCCCGACTTGCCCTGGAATCACATAAATTCCTCATCTTCGGGCGTTCGGTGCTGCCCAGATTTCTCGTCCGATTGACCTGTTGCAGAGGGCAGTTGGGCAGATACATTCGGCCGCGGTCGACGCGTTCCGGCGCACGCACCCTCTCCTGTCGGAGGGTGAGTTCTGACCCGGGTCCGCGAAGTGCGGTCCTGTGCAAGGGCCAGTAATAGGGGAGTTAGGCATGGCTCAGGGCACCGTCAAGTGGTTCAACGCGGAGAAGGGGTACGGCTTCATCGCGGTCGACGGTGGTGCGGATGTTTTCGTCCACTACAGCGCGATCCAGATGGACGGGTACCGCACCCTCGAAGAGGGTCAGCGAGTTGAATTCGAAATCTCGCAGGGCCAGAAGGGGCCGCAGGCGGACATGGTCAAGCTCGCCGTCGGCTGAGCTCGGCGCGGTCGGCCAACGACACTACTCACGCACGAAGGGCCCGTACCTCCCCCAAGGGGTACGGGCCCTTCGTGCGTCCTGGAGTCCGCCTGTGACCGCGCCGCCGCTGCCCGGCGCGGTCCACGAACTCGAAGGGGCGCTTGCACTCGAAGGGGTCGAGTGCTAATCATTGGGCGTTAGCACTCTGACGTTGAGAGTGACAGAAGGACCGGGTCGGTGAGGCCCGCAGGCCCGGCGGGGCAAGGAACCGTCAGGCACGCAGGCCGTCCGTCGCGGGCGCCACACGGTCCGGAGCAATCCACCCCTGTCCGGGAGGACCACTTCACATGGCCAAGATCATCGCGTTCGACGAGGAAGCGCGGCGCGGCCTCGAGCGCGGGATGAACCAGCTCGCCGACGCCGTCAAGGTGACCCTCGGCCCCAAGGGCCGGAACGTCGTCCTTGAGAAGAAGTGGGGCGCACCCACGATCACCAACGATGGTGTCTCCATCGCCAAGGAGATCGAGCTCGAGGACCCGTACGAGAAGATCGGCGCAGAGCTGGTCAAGGAAGTCGCCAAGAAGACGGACGACGTCGCCGGCGACGGTACGACCACCGCCACCGTTCTCGCCCAGGCACTCGTCCGTGAGGGCCTCCGCAACGTCGCCGCGGGTGCGAACCCGATGGCCCTCAAGCGGGGCATCGAGAAGGCCGTCGAGGCCGTCTCCGCCGCTCTGCTGGAGCAGGCCAAGGACGTGGAGACCAAGGAGCAGATCGCTTCCACGGCCTCCATCTCCGCCGCCGACACCCAGATCGGCGAGCTCATCGCCGAGGCGATGGACAAGGTCGGCAAGGAAGGCGTCATCACCGTCGAGGAGTCCCAGACCTTCGGTCTGGAGCTGGAGCTCACCGAGGGTATGCGCTTCGACAAGGGCTACATCTCGGCGTACTTCGCCACCGACATGGAGCGCATGGAGTCGTCCCTGGACGACCCGTACATCCTGATCGTCAACTCCAAGGTCAGCAACGTGAAGGACCTCCTTCCGCTGCTGGAGAAGGTCATGCAGTCCGGCAAGCCGCTGCTGATCATCGCCGAGGACGTCGAGGGCGAGGCCCTGTCGACCCTGGTCGTCAACAAGATCCGTGGCACCTTCAAGTCCGTCGCCGTCAAGGCTCCGGGCTTCGGTGACCGCCGCAAGGCCATGCTCGGCGACATCGCCATCCTCACCGGTGGCACCGTCATCTCCGAGGAGGTCGGTCTCAAGCTGGAGAACGCCGGCCTGGACCTGCTGGGCCGTGCCCGCAAGGTCGTCATCACCAAGGACGAGACGACGATCGTCGACGGCGCCGGTGACACCGACCAGGTTCAGGGTCGCGTCAACCAGATCCGTGCCGAGATCGAGAACTCCGACTCGGACTACGACCGCGAGAAGCTCCAGGAGCGCCTGGCGAAGCTGGCCGGCGGCGTGGCCGTCATCAAGGCCGGTGCCGCGACCGAGGTCGAGCTCAAGGAGCGCAAGCACCGCATCGAGGACGCCGTTCGCAACGCGAAGGCGGCCGTCGAGGAGGGCATCGTCGCCGGTGGTGGCGTGGCGCTGCTGCAGGCTTCCGCCGTCTTCGAGAAGCTGGAGCTCTCGGGTGACGAGGCGACCGGCGCCAACGCCGTCAAACTGGCGCTGGAGGCCCCGCTCAAGCAGATCGCCGTCAACGGTGGTCTCGAGGGTGGCGTCGTCGTCGAGAAGGTGCGCAACCTGGCCGTCGGCCACGGTCTGAACGCCGCGACCGGCGAGTACGTCGACATGATCGCCGAGGGCATTCTCGACCCGGCGAAGGTCACGCGCTCCGCTCTGCAGAACGCCGCGTCGATCGCCGCGCTGTTCCTGACCACCGAGGCCGTCATCGCCGACAAGCCGGAGAAGGCCTCTGCGGCCGCTCCGGGCGGCATGCCGGGCGGTGACATGGACTTCTGATCCTGACGGATCGGTAAGTGCCTGTACGTCGGCCCCCGGGACCAGTCGGTCCCGGGGGCCGACGTCATGTCCGGCGCTGGTGCGTTCAGGCGTTGGGGCGCTTGCCGTGGTTCGCCTTCTTCTTCTTGCGACCGCGTCGCTTGTTGCCTCGCTTGGCCATGGCGAATATCTCCTTATGTCGGGATTTGTCCATGCGTCAGCCAGTTTAATACCGCGCCCGCATGTGGGGCCGTGCTCTCGGCGTCGGTGGTGGCGTGGCGCTGCTGCAGGCTTCCGCCGTCTTCGCGAAGCCGGAGCTCTCGGGTGACGAGGCGCGACCGGCGCCAACGCCGTCAAGCCGGCGCTGGAGGCCCCGCTCAAGCAGATCGCCGTCAAAGGCAGTCGTGGCCGCTCCGGGCGGCATGCCGGGCGGTGACATGGACTTCTGATCCTGACGGATCGGTACGTGCCTGTACGTCGGCCCCCGGGGCCGGCTGGTCCCGGGGGCCGACGTCGCCGTAACCGGCGCTGTTACCTGCTGTTACAGCCGCTCGATGATCCAGGAGCAGAGTTCCTCGGTCACGAGGGTGTGGCCCTCGTTCTGCGAGGCGAGCTTGAAGTCGTCGAGCTCGCTGCCCTCCCGCGACAGGCCGTTGATGGGTGTGTACAGGTCCTCGTCCGTCGCCACGTCACGGATGGCGACGGCACTGACCGCGGGGACGAAGCAGTGCGAGCGGATGGGTACGTCGGTCTTGAAGCCGAGCCAGGGGTTGAGGGCGTTGAGCCCGTCGGCGAGGATGCCGAACCCTTCCAGGGTGCCGCCGGGCGCGCCGTCGATGGTGGGCAGGCCCGAGGTCCGTACCTCGTTCGTCTTCAGCGTCACCACCCGCAGCTTCGCGACCAGTTCGTCGTCCCCCGCCGCCTGCGTGTACAGCTTCGTGCCGGCGACGGAGAGCCCCTTGCCCTCCAGGGCGAGGTCGCTCGGATTGATCCCGTTGCCCGTTCCGGTGCCGACGCCGTTGGCGACGGCGATCTTCCGGGGCAGCATCGGCCATCCGCCGAGGCGCTGCATCTCGCTGAGGAAGTCGGTCCGCTTCTGGCTCTCAGCCGGCGTGCTGTTCCATTCCGGGATGTGCCGCCAGAGCAGCTGCTGGGCGGCGGCGCTGTTGATCTGGTCGGAGAACCGGCTGTCGAGGTCCCGGATGTAGTGCGCGAACGCCTGGAGCACGATCGGGATCCACGCGCCGCGGTGCGGGCTGTCGTACGAGAAGTACAGGTCGGTCTGGTGGTCCATGCGCTGCATCTCCAGCTTGGCCAGCGCGTGCCGGGTGACCAGCCCGCCCATGCTGAAGCCGCCCACCTTCAGTGGCGCGTCCCCGGCCCGCTCGGCGATGGCGTGGTGGATCGCCTCCTGCGCGGCCCGGGAGTTGTCCAGGATCGACGCACTGCGTTCGTGGAATCCGAGGATGATCACGTCGTAGCCGCGGCGGCGCAGCTGGCTGATGAACGGGTACGCGCCGCTCTCCAGGTACTCCCAGAGCTCCGCCAGGTCACTCGGCCCGGAGTTGAACCCGTCGGCCGTGATGAAGGGATTCATCAGCCGTGTGTGTCCCTCGCCGTAGTACACCCAGGCGGTGCCGTTGTGCAGCGGCCATACCTCGTCGGCCGCCGGTGCGGCGGCGGGCTTGGTGAGGCTGGGACGTGCGGACAGGGTGATCGGCGGGTTGGACGTGAGCGCGTCTGCGATCTGGTCGCGGGTCGGTTCGGACAAGGTGGTTCCTTCCAGGGAGGGTCCGGCGCGGTGAGAGCCACCGTGCCCAGCGCCATGGTGGAGGTGGATGATCACCTTCCGGTTGGAGACCGCGGCAAACCACCCGTGGGTGGGAGCAGATTTCGGACAGCGGCCAGGTGGCCGAGTTCGGTGCGTCGTCGCTGGTCCGGGTGGTGAGGACGGAGCCCTTGTGCTGCTCCGCCCCCCTCGGTCGCCCGCATCAGCAGGGCCGTATCCCCACCGGGCGGCGTGGGGGCACAAGCCACGCGGAACGGTACGGACGGGGTCACCGTGCGCGTGATTCCAGCCGTCCAGTCCGTGATGGCGCAGGGTCCGGGTAAGCATTTTCTGGCCGATGCCCGCCAGTCCGGGTGCACCGTCCGGCAGCCGGTCGACACAGGCGGCGACAGCGGCCTCGCGCGCCGCCCCACGAGGAGGCCGCGAGGCGCTGGTTGGGCGTGCCGTGGTGGCCGGGGTTCGTGAAGCCGCAGTCGCCGACCTCGTAGAAGGACTGGGCGGAGCCCAGCACCCGCTTGGTGTTGAGGGCTTCGCCGCGCGAGTGGGTGAGGAAGTACGTGCCGAACGCGTCCGCCATCAGCTCGGTGCGGCGGGTGGCCTCCGGCCCGGTGAGCGTGGTGTTGGCGAAGAGGTTGTCCTCGTACTGCACGTGGTGGCCGAACTCGTGGGCGAGGATGGCGCGCGGGGCGGTGTCGCGCAGGCCCACGGCCTTCAGGGCCTCCAGGATGCCGTCGCCCATGACGATGCGGTCGGAGATGCCTGCCGAGCGTTCGTGGCGAGACGGTGTGCCGGCTCGGGGACCGCTACGACGTCAGCGTCTTTGCGTACTCGGACGGCGTCCCCGGCGACTTCGGCCAAGCGCTCGCCGCATCGCGACGCTGCCCGGTCCTGGACACGCCGGCCGACAGCCTTCATCGGCTGCGCGGGCTCACCCGACGCCGGCGGTGCGGGCGTTGGTCATGGTGTCGGTGGCATGACATAGTCTTCGCTCACTCGCCACACGTTCAGCACAGGTCACACACAGGAACTGTTGCCTGTCAGCTGCACGCAGTGGCCCCACACTCGTTCCGGGGGGTTCGAATCACCGTGCGTATACGCATTCTCCCGGCCGCCACCGTACTGGCGGTCCTCTTCAGTTCGGCGGTGCTCACCGCCGCACCGGCGTCCGCCGACACCACCAGGATCATCCCGGTCGCGTCCGCGGACGACACGGTCGTCGACGGCATCCACCAGCGGCTGTACTTCAGCGACAGGTCCCAGGACAAGATCGTCGTCACCGACTACACCGGCAAGGTCGTCACCACGCTCACCGGCCTGCCCCAGGTCCGGGACCTCGAACTGAGCCCGGACGCCGGCACGTTGTACGCCGCGGTTTACGGCGCTGACAAGATCGTCGCCTTCGATACCGCGACGCTCACGCAGACCGCCGAGTACCCGACCGGCGACAGGACCATTCCCTCCCGGCTCGCCTACGCCGACGGCAAGCTGTGGTTCGGATACGGCGACCAGTGGGACTCCGGGCTCGGCTCGGTCGACCTGACCGCCGAGACGCCGACGGTGACGCTGGACCTGGCGGCCGGACACGACTTCGCCAGCCCGCCCAAGCTCTACGCGGACCCGGACAACCCGGGCACGCTGCTTGCCCTCGACGCAGGCATCAGTTCCGGGCCGATCCTCGTCTACGACATCTCCTCCGGCACCCCGGTGATCCGCGTGTCCGCCGAGAAGGGCGGCTTCTACAACGACGCGGCGCTCACCCCGGACGGACAGAACGTCGTCGTGGCCGGGCCCGGGAACCGTGCGCTCACCGAGTACCGGCTCTCCGACCTGGAACAGGTCCGCACCTTTCCCGTCGCCTCCGCACCGGAAACGGTCAGCATCGCCCCGGACGGCACGGTCGCGGCCACTGTCCTCGACACCGACGACCTCGGCGACACGTACGTCTTCAGCAGCGACCCCGCCCGACCCGCCAGCGTCCGCAACCTGTCCCACAACTGGATGCCCTGGTTCGGACACTCGATGAACTGGTCGGCCGACGGCGGGAAGCTGTTCGTGGTGAGCGAGGGGGGCGACAACGACTCCTCCATGTTCAACGTCGTCGACGAACCCCGCAAGTACGTCGCCACGCTGAAGGCCGACGCCCCGGCCACCGCCACCCGCGGGAAGCCGCTCACCGTCAAGGGCTCGCTCACCTCCGGCCTCGCGCTGCCCGCCGGGACCCCGCTGGCCGTCACCCGCACCGACATGGAGTCGCCGAACGGCAAGTCGCTCGGCACCAAGTACCTCGGCGCGGGCGGCACGTTCTCCTTCACGGACACCCCGTCGGCCGGCGCCAAGGTCACCTACAAGGTGACGTACGCGGGTGACGCCTCGCACACCCCGGCGACCGCCTCGGACACCGTAAACGTCTCCCGTGCCACGCCCGCGCTGACGCTGAACAACAACGGCAAGGTGTACGACTACGCCAAGAGTGTCACGTTCACGGCGCACCTCGGTACGACGTACAAGAACCGCACGGTCGAGATCTGGGCCGACCCCTTCGGTGCGGACAAGCCGAACCAACTGGTGAAGACCGGCAAGGTCAACTCCAGCGGCAACCTGTCGTACACCCGGGTCATGACCCGGGACACCACGATCACCGCCGTGTTCAAGGGCGACGCCCGCTACGCCCCGAAGTCGGTCAAGTCCACGGCGTACGCCCGGGTGAAGGTCTCGACGGCGCTGTCCAAGTACTACCGGACCGGCAAGATCGGCTCCACGACGTACTACTACTTCCACAAGAACACCGACGTCATCTCCACGACGACGATGAGCTACTACAAGGGCCGCAAGCAGCGGCTGGAGCTCCAGGTGTACTACCAGGGCAAGTGGTACGACGGGGCCACCGAGTACTTCAAGCTCGGCACCAACATGAAGTCGGTCGTCAACCTGGGCCACGCGGGCACGTCCGGCCTCCGTGCCCGGGTGCGCTCCTCGTACATCAACGGCACTTCCGGGGACAACGTGAACACGACGACGCACGGCGCCTGGAAGTACTTCATCTTCACCAGCTGATTCGATCGCCGAGGTCTTACGAGGCCCTGGCGTCGGGGGCGCGTTCCCAACGGTGGATGGGAACGCGCCTGAGGGCTGCGGGTTTATGCCTTGATCGCTTCGGCAACGGTCAGGGCACCCATCGGCAAGGTCGCGCCGCGGCCTTTACGCCTGGACGCGCTTGACGTCCGCGACGAAGGACGACCACGCCGCCGTACGGAACACGAGCCCCGGGCCGTCCGGAACCTTGGAGTCACGGACGGGGACGACACCGGGGTGCCCGTCGGCGACTTCGAGGCAGTTGCCGCCGTCTCCACCGCTGTACGTCGACTTCCGCCAGGTGGCGACTTCGAGGCAGTCGCCACCGCTTGCGCCGCTGTATGAGGACTTCTGCCAGATCGCCGTGGTCAGGTCGTAGTCAGAACTACTGATCTTCATGAAGGTGATCCTCCGCCGCTGACTCGATCAGGGCCAGGGACGCTTCCGGTGACAATGCGCTGGCCGCCACCAGATCGTAGGTCAGTTCGTAGTGCCTGACCGTGGCGGGATCATCCTGCAACTTCCCTGTGCCCAGGCCCTGGAGATAGACGAGCGGGGGCGCGTCCTCGAAGGACATCAGCTTGAGTTGACCTTCCATGGCCATGTGCGCGCCTGCGCCGAACGGCAGCACCTGCGCGATGATCCGGTGTTCGCGTGCCAGTTTCAGGATGTGGTGGAGTGCCTCTGCCATCACTGCCGGGCCGCCTACCTCCCGACGCAGCACCGCCTCATCCAGAACTGCCCAAACCAAGGGTGTTGTTGGATCGGACAGCAGCTGTGCGCGATCCAGCCTCACCGTGGTCAGGTCGTCGATCACGTTCTCCGTCGCCGTTGGCAGCCCGCCTCGGAACACCGCTCGCGCATACGCCTCCGTCTGCAACAGACCGGGAATCAGCTGCGGTGCGTACTCCTTGATGGTCTTCGCGACTGCTTCCGCCTCCGCCGCCTCCGCGAAGTGATCCGGGTACTTCGACTTCTTCAGGGCGACGCAGTTCCGGACGAAGAATCCGTCCGCGTGCAGGATCTCGTCGAGCTTCTGGGCCTGGTCCACCTGCATCCGGCGCGTGCCGGACTCCAGCTGGCCGATGAACGAGCCGGCGCCGTTGGTGGACCTCGGACGGTGCGCCGTCGATACGGCGCTGCGGCTGAGTGCGGTGCTGGGCGCGGACGGGCAACAGGGAGACCGGACATGACGGGTGAGGAGCTCGAACCGTGGACGCCGGAACCCGGGTCGTTCGCGGTGGATTCCCGCGACGGGCGGGTGGGGCGCGTGATGGGGTGCGTCGGACCGTACGTACAGCTGCGGCCGCCGGGCGGTGGTGCGGAGTGGGACTGCCCGCCGGAGTCCGTGCGGCCGGCGCCGCCCGGGGAGGTGCTGCGGGCCCGGGTCAGGGAGGTCAACCCGGAGGGGCGGCTGCCGTGAGAAGCGTGAAGGGCGGCACCCGCACCGGGTGCCGCCCTCAGTTGCGTTACGGGGTCAGGCGCGGGCAGGTTCCTGCGCCGGGTTCGTCGTCGGGGCGGCCGGGATGCCGGTCGCCGTGACCGTCGAAGGCGCGTGCCCCGGACGGGGTCAGGTGCTGCGGGGTGCGGCCGCGAGGGCGGCGCGGAGGTGGCCGCCGGACGCGGACAGGAGCGTGGCGGCGGTCGGACCGTCGACCTGGCCGAGGATGGCCAGGATCGCGTTCTTCACCTCGCCGTCGGTGGCGGCGAGCGCGGCTTCGATCTCCGCGTCGGAGGCGCCGGTGGCGAGGGAAACGATCCGGCGGGAGCGGGCGCGCAGCTTCTCGTTGGAGGCGCGGACGTCGACCATGAGGTTTCCGTACGTCTTGCCGAGCCGGATCATCGTGATCGTCGACAGCATGTTGAGGACGAGCTTCTGCGCCGTACCGGCCTTCAGGCGGGTCGAGCCGGTGAGGAGTTCCGGGCCGACGACGACCTCGATGGGGTGCTCGGCCGCGGCGCCGAGCGCCGAGTCCGCGTTGCAGGACAGGCCGATGGTCAGCGCACCCTTGGCGCGGGCGTGCTCGACGGCCCCGATCGCGTACGGCGTACGGCCGGAGGCGGAGATGCCGACCACCGTGTCGTCCGGGGTGAGATCCAGTCCGTCGAGGTCGGCGGCGGCCAGCTCCTTGCTGTCCTCGGCGCCCTCGACAGCTGTGACCATCGCGGACGGCCCGCCCGCGATCAGACCGACCACCTCGCACGGGTCGGTGTTGAACGTGGGCGGGCACTCACTGGCGTCCAGGACGCCGAGCCGGCCCGCGGTGCCCGCGCCCGCGTAGATCAGCCGGCCACCGCGGGCCATGCGCGCGGCGACCCCGTCGGTCGCGGCGGCGATCTCGGGCAGCCGGGCGGCGACGGCGGAGGGGACGGACTGGTCCTCGCCGTTCATGATCCGGGCGATCTCCAGCGTGGCCAGCCGGTCGATCTCGGCGAGCTCGGGCCGGAACGCCTCGGTGGTGAGGGTGGCGAGTTCGGCGCGCAGCTCCCCGTACTCGGAGGGCTGATCGGGCGTCGCGGCGTCGGCGTCGGGGGTGGAGGTCATGGAGAGCGGCTCTGCTTTCTCGATCTCGTGGCTCGTACGGTTCAGCGAGTGCGGGTGGGGGTGCGGGGGCCCGTGTTGTCAGCGGGTGCGAGGGGTGTGGCGGTGGGCCAGTGCCTCGTACGAGGCGGCGAGCGCCGGGGCCGCCGTCTCGTACGTCCGCTGGGCAACCCCTATGAACAGGCAGTCCACGACGAGGAGCTGGCTCGTCCGGCTCGACATGGCGGCCGGGCGCAGCTCGCTCTCGCGGGCGGTGGACGTGGTCAGCACGTGGTCCGCGTACTGCGTCACCGGGCCGTCGGGGCGGCCGGTGATCGCGATCGTCGTCGCGCCCCGGTCGAACGCCACCCGGAGCGGCTCGATCACGTCACCGGTGGAACCGGAGTGGGTGATCGCGATCGCCACATCGCCGGAGCGGAGCTGCACGGCGTTGGTGACAGCCAGGTGCGGGTCCATGTGCGCGTGCGCGATCAGGCCGATACGGAGCAGCTTCTGCCCCAGGTCCTGGGCGACGAGAGAGGAGGCGCCGACGCCGTAGATGTCGATCCGGCGGGCGGTCGACGCGGCGGCGACGGCGGCACCGAGCTGCACCGTGTCGAGTCCGGCGGCCGTGTCCGCGAGGGTCTGCTGCTCGTCGAAGGCGAGCTTGGCGACCACGTCGGCGATCGGGTCGTCGACGGCTATGTCCGCCGTGACGGAGGGGGCGCGGCCGGATTGCTGGTGGGCGGCGAGCCCGGCGAGGGCGAGGCGCAGATCCCGGTAGCCGGGGTAGCCGAGGAGGCGGGCCGTGCGGACCACGGTCGCCTCGCTGGTGCCGGTGAGCTCGGCGAGACCGGTGACCGTCAGGGCGGCGCAGCCGGCCGGGTCACCGGCTACGGCCTCGGCGACCCGCTGCATGGAGCGCGTCATGGACGGCGCGAGCGTCCGCACCTTGGCCGCGAGGGCGGCCGGAGCGGGCGGCGCATCACCGCTGAAACTTTCCTTCAGGTCATTGGCCACCTTTGAAAGGTATTTTCAACCCTGTGGTCCGTCAACCCCCTTTGGTCCCGACCTCTGACGGAACGGAGGCCGGGACGGGTGACTGGACGCAGGGCCTGGTCGCACTCGGGGTGACAATGGCTGCATGGAGCTGAACCGCTTGGAGCAGGCGCTGCACACCGCCCGCGCCCTGGTCATGGCCGATCTCGCCGCAGGCGGCGTCGCCGAGGCCGAGATCGTCTCGCTCGTCGAGGACGCGGTGACGCACCGGCGATGGTGGGTCGAGCAGTGGCCGGACGGCGTGGAGTACCTCGTCGGGCTGGTTGCCCAGGACGTCCAGGACGCGCTGCTGGAGCAGTACGGCCGCTGGCCGCTCTGCCCCGTGTGCGACACGGGCGACCCGCACGCCCTCGACGTCGAACCGGAGCTGGGCCCGGACCCGCGCTGGGTCTGTACCAAGGCGACCGTGATGGTGGCGCGTGTGGGCGCGCTGAGCGGAGTGCTCGGCCGGTGACGGTCTATATCGACCCGCCCGACTGGCCGGGCCACGGCCGATTCTGGTCGCATCTGGTCAGCGACGTGTCCTTCGACGAACTGCACGCGTTCGCCGCCGCCATCGGCTGCCCGCCGCAGGCGTTCGAGCGGGACCACTACGACGTACCGGAAACGCGGTACGCGGACGCGGTCCGGGCCGGGGCCGTCGAGATCGGTTCGAAGGAACTCGTCCGCCGGCTCACGGAGGCGGGACTTCGGCGCCCCAAGGGACGCCCGGCACCCGGCCGGGCGACCGGCGGCTGAACGACTGCCGAAGCGACAGGCTCTCAGGCGGCGGAGGAGCTTCCCGCTTCCACGTCGATGGACGCCGGCGACGACGTCACGGCGGGCGACCCGGTCACCCGTCGCGACCTGGCCCCGCTGTGCAGCCGCAGCGAGAACACCACGGCGACCAGCGCCAGGACCGTCATCGCCGCGCCCGCCCAGGCCGTCGCCTCGAAGCCGAAGTCCGCGTCGATCACTGTGCCGCCCAGCCAGGGGCCGCCCGTGTTGCCGAGGTTGAACGCGGCGGTCGTCGTCGCGCCCGCCAGGGTCGGGGCCGCGCCCGCGATGTTGAACATCCGGGCGTTCAGCGCCGGGGCCGTGTAGAACGCGGACAGGCCCAGCAGGAACGCGAGCCCGACCACGGCGACCTGGTTCGACGCGAACAGCGCCAGGGCGACCAGGAAGACCGTCGAGGCCGCGATACCGCTCATCAGCACCCCGAAGAGGTGCGCGTCCGCGACCCGGCCGCCGATCGTCGTACCGACCAGCGCCCCGATCCCGAACAGCGCGAGAACCGTCGGAACCCAGCCCGAATCCAGCCCGGCGACATCCGTCAGCAACGGCGCCAGATAGCTGAACGCGCAGAAGACCCCGCCCGCCGCGAGCGCCGTGATCACGATCGACAGCCACACCTGCCGGTCGCGGTAGATGGACATCTCCCGCCCCAGCTGCGGCTTCTGCTCGGGGAGCGGAATACGGGGGATGAGCGTCGCGACACCGACGAGCGCCACGGCGGACGCCGCGCCGACGGCCCAGAACGCCGACCGCCAGCCGAGGGTCTCACCGAGGAACGCCCCCAGCGGTACGCCGAGGACGTTCGCGATCGACAGCCCGCCGATCATCACGGCCATCGCTCTGGCCCGCGCGTTCACCGGCACCATCGCGATGGCGACCGCCGCCCCCACCGCCCAGAACCCGGCGCACGCGAAGGCGCTCACCACGCGGGAGGCGAAGAGCACCTCGTACGTCGGAGCGAGCGCACCCGCGACCTGCCCGAGGCCGAAGACCGAGATCAGTGTGATGAGGGTGGTGCGGCGCGGCAGCCGGAGCGTGGCCACGGCCAACAGGGGCGCGCCGATCACCATGCCGATGGCGAAGGCGGATATGAGGAGCCCGGCCCGGGGGATCGACACGTTCATGTCGTCGGCGATCGGTGGCAGCAGCCCGGAGAGCATGAACTCGCTCGTGCCGAGGGCGAAGACCGAGAGGCCCAGAATGTATACGGCCAGAGGCATGCGGGTGTGGCGGCGAACGGCAGAGTCGGGCATGACAGCTGCCAACAGCGATCGTGACCGTTACATTCCCGTGTGGTGGTATCCCGTCGGCCGTCTCAACGGGTGAGCAGTTCCAGCTCCGTCAGCAGGTTCTGCCGGGCCCGCGGCTCCCACTCGGCGAACCCGTGCGGCGTACGGAACAGCCGCGGCAGTCCGAGCAGCTGGCGCAGGACGGCCGCTCGCCCGCTCCGGAAGGCTTCGTCGGGGACGAAGCCGTACTCGTCCCGCACCTGCGCCGCGTACGCCGCGTACTCCTTGGGGGCGGCCGCGAGGATCGCCAGATCCGCGTCGCACAGCACCTCGCCGTTGGTGTCGCCGTCCGTCGGGTCATGGGTGACGGTGAGCCGGACCAGCCGGGCGACCTCGGCGGTGACGGCGTCCGGGACACCGGCCTCGGGCAGGGCGCGCTCGGCGAGGGCGGCGCTGCGCTCCTCGTTCTCGGACCGGTCCGGGCGGTACACCGCGTCGTGGAACCAGGCGGCGAGGCGGACCGCGTCCGGGTCGGCGGCGTGACCGGCGAGGGTGTCGATGCGGTCGAGGACCGCCGTCAGATGGGCGGTGGTGTGGTAGCGGCGCTGAGGTTCGGCCCAGCGGGCGAGCAGGTTGTCGGCGTACGGCAGCGGATCGGGGCCGGTCGCGCCCTCCCGTACGGCGGCCAGGGCATCGCTCCAGCGGGTCCGGAGCGCGTCCGCGGCGTCGGGGGAGGATCCGCTCTCGTGCGCGCTGTCGTCCGTCATACGCACGAGAGTAGATTCCCCCCGTCGTCCACGGCGAGCGGCGGGCGGGCCCGGTTACGCGGTGAGTCCGAGCGGCGGCGAGGGAAGCATTCAGGTGCCGTCGGACGGCCGCCCGGTGGTGTTCCTCAACGACCATCCGACGACCGGGGGCTACCCGGTCGTCGGTGTCGTGCACGAGACCGCACTCGCGGGGGCGGCACAGGCGGTGTCGGGAACCCGGGTGCGGTTCGTGAGCGCGGGCTGAGCACCGGCCTCGTCGGGCCGGTGCTCAGTCCTGGGACAGCCCTCAGGCCGCCGCGCGAAACCCTCGCAGCCGCAACGAGTTCCCCACCACGAACACCGACGAGAACGCCATCGCGGCCCCCGCGATCATCGGATTCAGCAGCCCTGCCGCCGCCAGCGGCAGCGCCGCCACGTTGTACGCGAACGCCCAGAACAGGTTCGTCCGGATCGTCCCCAGCGTCTTCCTCGACAGCCGGATCGCGTCCGCCGCGGCCCGCAGGTCCCCGCGGACCAGCGTCAGGTCACCGGCCTCGATCGCCGCGTCCGTGCCCGTGCCCATCGCCAGCCCCAGGTCCGCCTGGGCCAGTGCCGCCGCGTCGTTGACGCCGTCGCCGACCATCGCGACCGAACGGCCCTGTGCCTGCAGCCGCTTGACGACGTCGACCTTGTCCTCGGGCATGACCTCGGCGTACACGTCGTCCCGGTCGATCCCGACCTCCGCCGCGACCGACTCCGCGACCGCCCGGTTGTCCCCGGTGAGGAGGATCGGCGTCAGCCCCAGTGACCGCAGCCGTGCGATCGCCTCGGCGCTGGTGTCCTTCACCGCGTCGGCGACCTCCAGGACCGCCCGCGCCCCGCCGTCCCAGGCGACCGTGACGGCCGTCCGGCCCGCCGCCTCGGCGGCCGCCTTCTTCCGGGCCAGCTCTACCGGCAGATGGATCTCCCACTCGGCGAGCAGCTGCTCCCGGCCGACGAGGACCGCGTGCCCCTCGACGACGCCCTGGACGCCGAGCCCCGCGACGTTGGCGAAGTCCTCCGGTACGGGGAGTGCCGCGCCGGTCCGCTCGACCGCACCGGCGGCGACCGCCTGGGCGATCGGGTGCTCGGAGGCGTGCTCCAGGGCGCCCGCCAGCCGCAGTACCTGCGTCGCGTCGGTGCCGGGCGCCACGTGGACGTCCAGCAGCGTCATCCGGCCGGTGGTGACCGTGCCGGTCTTGTCCAGGACGATCGTGTCGACGCGACGCGTGGTCTCCAGGACCTCCGGGCCCTTGATCAGGATGCCGAGCTGCGCGCCGCGCCCGGTCCCCACCATGAGGGCGGTCGGAGTGGCGAGGCCCAGCGCGCACGGGCAGGCGATGATCAGTACGGCGACGGCGGCCGTGAACGCGGCCGTCAGACCCGCCCCGTTGCCCAGCCAGAACCCCAGCGTGCCGAGCGCGAGCGCGATGACCACGGGCACGAACACCGCGGAGATCCTGTCGGCCAGCCGCTGCGCCGCCGCCTTGCCGTTCTGCGCGTCCTCGACGAGCTTCGCCATCCGCGCCAGCTGCGTGTCGGCGCCGATCCGTGTCGCCTCGACGACGAGCCGGCCGCCCGCGTTGAGCGTGGCACCGGTGACGGAGTCCCCGACACCGACCTCGACCGGCACGGACTCGCCGGTGAGCATCGACGTGTCCACCGCCGAGGCGCCCTCGACGACTGTGCCGTCGGTGGCGATCTTCTCGCCGGGGCGGACCAGGAACCGGTCCCCGACCTGCAGTTCCGCCGTCGGGACGGTCACCTCGCGGCCGCCCCGCATCACGGTGACCTCCTTGGCGCCCAGCTCCAGCAGCGCCTTGAGCGCGGCGCCCGCCTTCCGCTTGGAGCGGGCCTCGAAATAGCGCCCGGCCAGGATGAACGCGGTGACGCCGGCCGCCGCCTCCAGATAGATGTTCCCGGCGCCGTCACTGCGGCCGATGGTCAGCTCGAAGGGGTGCGTCATGCCCGTCATCCCCGCGGTGCCGAAGAACAGCGCCCACAGCGACCACAGGAACGCGGCCGACGTGCCGAGCGAGATCAGCGTGTCCATCGTCGCCGCACCGTGCCGGGCGTTGGTCCAGGCGGCGCGGTGGAACGGCCAGGCGGCATACGTGACGACCGGGGCCGTCAGGGTCAGCGACAGCCACTGCCAGTAGTCGAACTGGAGCGCCGGGATCATCGCCATCGCGATCACCGGGACGGCGAGTACCACGGCGGTGAGCAGCCGCTGCCGCAGCGGACGGAGCTCATCGGCTTCCGCTTCGGCCACTGACGGGGCGCCTTCCCCGGCGGGGGCCGGGGGTGCGGGCTCCTGTGCGGTGTAGCCGGTCTTCTCGACCGTGGCGATCAGGTCCTGTACGGAGATGTCCTCGCCCCGGTAGCTGACCTTGGCTTTCTCCGTGGCGTAGTTGACGGTGGCGGTGACGCCGTCCATCCGGTTCAGCTTCTTCTCGATGCGGGCCGCGCACGATGCGCAGGTCATGCCGCCGATGGCGAGCTCGACCTCTGCGGTGGTGTCGGTGCCGATGCCGGTTGCGGCGGTATGCGCGGACACGGTTTCCTCCCAGGCGTTGACGGATACTGCATACCCCTAGGGGGTATCTGCTCCTGGTTCATGTATACCCCCCACCCCTATGAAGCGCAAGGGTGGATCCGGGTTCGAGAGATGGATCATGTGCGTCCGGTTGCCGGGTGCCGCTCCGGCCTCGCGTATCTTCGCGTGCGCGCCGAGGGTTCGCCTTCGCGCGACCGGCCCGTAGGCTGGCCATTGGACTAGACCTGTAGCTGCTTACCGGAGGAATGGGGTCCCATGAGCAACCGTGCAGTCCTGGAGGTGATCGCTCTCGACGCGGAGGACGCGGTCGCTGCCCGGGCGGGTGGCGCAGACCGGCTGGAGCTGGTCACCGACATGGCGTCGGACGGCCTGACCCCGTCCTGTGCGACCTTCGCGGAGATCCGCGCCGCGGTCGACATTCCGCTGCGCGTGATGCTCAGGGTGGCGGACGGATTCGCGGCCGGTGACATCGACGTGCTCGTACGCAGGGCGCGCGAGCTGCGGGCCGAGGGCGCCGATGAATTCGTCCTCGGCTTCCTGGACGCGGCGGGCCGCGCGGACCTCGTCGCCGTCGAACGGCTCGTCGCCGAGCTGGACGGCTGCCGCTGGACGTTCCACCGCGCGATCGACCACGCCACCGACCGGGACACCCTGCGCAAACAGCTGGCAGGCCTGCCGGGCCTCGACGCGTACCTCACGGCGGGATCGGCGCGCGGCGTCGACGACGGCATCCCGACGCTGCTCGCCGAGGCGGCCCACAAGGGTCAGCCCGGTTACGAGCCGCAGATCCTGGTGGGAGGCGGGCTCCGGCTCGGACACCTGCCCGATCTACTGGCCGCGGGCATCGACGCGGTGCACATCGGGGGCGCGGCCCGCCCGAAGGGCTGGGACGCGCCGGTGGACGCGGCGGCGGTACGGGAGTGGCGGGCGCGGCTCGACGCGTAGGGCGGGGGTGGGTGCGGGTGCCGGGGCCGTGCGGGTGGGCTCACCGGGGTGACCGGTTCCGTCCTCGAACGCCGGACGGGCTTGATCTCCCAGCCCGTCCAGCGTTCGAGGACGAAGCGGCTACCGGACGACCCCGGTAACCGCTGCTCGGCCCCCGAGCACCTCCGGCAGCTCCGCCGCATGCACCACCGTCAGCCCCGACACCGCACGGGTCAGCGCCACGTACAGCCGGCGCAGACCCGTGCGTTCGTCCGGTTCGCCGTCGACCACCGCCGCCGGCTCGTCCAGCACCACGTAGTCGTA
Source organism: Streptomyces sp. NPDC048496 (assembly GCF_043200055.1). Lineage (NCBI taxonomy): Bacteria > Bacillati > Actinomycetota > Actinomycetes > Kitasatosporales > Streptomycetaceae > Streptomyces > Streptomyces sp. NPDC048496. Next base: position 153,287 of record NZ_JBICXB010000007.1, read on the forward strand.
CTCCAGGCCCTTCGCCAGCGACGCCGGGACCAGCGTCAGCCGCGACTCGGCCGTCGTCTCCTCGCCCGGCGACAGATACGCGTGACCTGCCGCCGTCAGCGCCTGGGCCAGCACCGGGATCCGCGCGTCCGCCGCGATCAGCCCGATCGATCCCTCCCGCGTCAGCGACTCCTCGCAGGCCGCGAGCACCGCCGCGTCCAGTCCGGCCACGTCGGGCACCTCCCGTACCGCCAGCGAACCCGGCGACTCACGCACCGACTCCACTGCCGCGAGTCCCGGCGAGATCACCGGCAGCAGCCGTGAGGCGTACGCGATGACCTCCCTCGGCACACGGAAGCCCGCCGTCAGCTCCTCCACCACGGCGTCCTCCTTGCCCAGGTGGTGCAGCGCCTGCGCCCAGCTCTCCGTCGACCACGGCGTCGTCCCCTGCGCCAGGTCGCCGAGCACCGTCGCCGAACCCGTCGTGCACCGCCGTCCCACCGCCCGGTACTGCATCGGCGACAGGTCCTGCGCCTCGTCGAGGACGACATGGCCGAGCGAGTGCGTACGTGTCACCAGATCGCTCGCCTCGTCGATCAGCACCGCGTCCGCCGCCGACCACTTCGCCGACTTCACGCTGCGGGCTGCCCTTTTACCGGCTCCAGGCAGCGTCCACAGGATCGTCTTCTGCTCGTCCTCGGTGAGCAGTCCGTCCGCGTGCGCGGCCAGGAAATCCGGGTCGGAGAGGAGCCGCAGGACCAGCTTCGCCGGATCGACCGCGGGCCAGATCGCCTTCACAGCCGCCTTGACCGCCGGAGTACGGGCCACCGCGTTCTGCACCCGGTCGTCGGGCGCCTCGCCGGCCTCCTCCATCCGGACGAGGACGGCGTGCGCGATCCGCTGCGGGAGCGCCTCGTGCGCCGCGCCGTACCGCATGTCGCGGGCCAGCAACTCGGTGACCATCTCCTCCAGTTCGTACGCGGGCACCCGCCACCGCCGCGAACCGCGCACCACCATCACCGGCTCCGTCGGCAGCGTCACATGCGAACGGATCGCCCGCCGCAGCACCTCCGCCATCCGGGCGTCACCCTTGATGACGGCCGCCTCCGCCGCGTCCGATCCCCGCACCTCGACATGTGCCGCCACCAGATCGTCGACGGTCGCCTGCTTCACCTCCAGCTCACCGAGGGCCGGGAGCACCTGCTCGATGTAGTGCAGGAACGACCGGTTCGGCCCGATCACCAGCGTGCCGGTGCGGGCGAGGCGCTCACGGTGCGCGTACAGCAGATAGGCGACACGGTGCAGACCGACGGCGGTCTTACCCGTACCGGGGCCTCCCTGGACGCAGACCGTGCCGCCCAGCCCGCTACGGACGATCTCGTCCTGCTCCGGCTGGATCGTCGCCACGATGTCGCGCATCGGACCCACGCGCGGCCGCTCGATCTCCGCCTGGAGCAGCTTGCTGGTCTGCGCGGCCTCGGTGGGGTCGGTGAGGTGCTCGTCCTCGTACGCGGTCAGTTCGCCGCCGGTGTAGCCGAAACGGCGCCGCTGTCCGACGTCCTGCGGGTCCTTCCTCGAAGCCCGGTAGAACGGCTGCGAGACGGGCGCACGCCAGTCGATGACCATCGGGTCGCCGTCGGCGTCATGGACGTGGCGGCGCCCGATGTAGAACTGCTCGCCCTCCCGTCGCCCACCACCACCCTTGGCCGAGGCGCTTCGCGCCGCCCCTCTTGATGCGCCCTCGGTCTGATCCGCACCGACCCGGTGCAGATAGTCGAGACGGCCGAAGAAGAGCGGGGTGTGCGACAGATCGGCGAGCGCCTTGATGCGTTCGTCGATCTTGGCCTGCAGAACGACGGCGTTCACCCAGTTCGCGGTGACATCGCGGATGTCGAGGGCCTGCGCGTCCTCGCGCATGGCCCGCAGCGCGGCGCGGGACGCGGCGAGATGGGCGCGCTCGCGGGCCAGCGCATCGGTGGTGGTCGTGACGGTTTCGTGTTCGTGCGCGGGCACGGTGTTGCCTCCGGCTTTTGACGCAGGACGGCGGACCGCGGCTCGCACCCGGTCACGTGCCGGGGGCGATGCGGTCCGCTCGGGGATCGATCACGGGGTACGCACGCTGGTGCGCGTGCGGCTGTCGGCCGGTTTCCGTCCGGTCGGCGGCGCTCCCCCGGCTGCCGGCGAAGAGCCGGTACCACGGTGCGGGAGGCGGGCAGACCGGCGATTGTATCGACCGCGACCGGCCGGGTCGAATGAATTGGGCTGCGCGGCCCGCCCTTCGTCCACCCCTTGGCCCACCCCCGTAGGGGACGGCGTGCGACCGGAGGCCTGTGCGAAGTCCACGGGGATTCGGCCCGCGGGCCGATGCCTTCGCGGAACGGGAGCAGGACCATGGATTACATGAGCACCGTCGGCCTGAACCCACACGGCACCGGCCCCGCGCACGGCGCGACCGCGGCCACCGGTCACCCGCCCACCCACCACGTCGGCGACGCCGTGCGCGCCGTCAAGGTCTTCGCACGCGCCGCGTTCGGCGTGGCCGTCCTCGGCGAGTACGCGGAGGAGGCGGGCGTCCTCCGCCGCGACCACCGAGCACAGCACGACCACCGAGCACGCCGCGACCACCGAGCACGCCGCGACCACTGAGTACGGCACGGCCCCTGAGTACGTCGGGGCCGCTCACCGCGTGGGCGCTCCCGTCGCGGCCCCGCTGGGCCGCCGCCCGCTGGTCGGCCGCGGCCGTCGCGGTGCTGCCGGGTCTGACGATGGTCACCGGGCTGTTCCTGCTCCTGACCCTCGGCGACTGACCGGGCGGGACCGCTCGGTTCAGCCGTCCGCCAGCAGCTCGTCCGCGTCCACGATCCGGTACGCGTACCCCTGCTCGGCCAGGAACCGCTGGCGGTGCGCCGCGAAGTCCTGGTCGATCGTGTCGCGGGCGACCACCGAGTAGAACCGGGCCTCGTGCCCGTCCGCCTTCGGCCGCAGCACCCGGCCGAGCCGCTGCGCCTCCTCCTGCCGCGAGCCGAATGTGCCCGACACCTGAATGGCGACGGTCGCCTCGGGCAGGTCGATCGAGAAGTTCGCGACCTTCGACACGACGAGGACGCTGAGCTCGCCCTCACGGAACGCGTCGAAGAGCTTCTCGCGCTGCGCGTTGCTCGTCTCGCCCTTGATGACCGGGGCGCCCAGATGCTCACCCAGCTCGTCGAGCTGGTCGATGTACTGCCCGATGACGAGAGTCTGCTCGCCCCGGTGCTTGCGCACCAGCGCCTCCGTCACCTTCCGCTTCGTCGCGGTCGTCGCGCAGAACCGGTACTTCTCCTCCGCCTCGGCGGTCGCGTACGCCAGCCGCTCCGAGTCCGTCAGATTGACCCGCACCTCGACACAGTCGGCGGGCGCGATGTAGCCCTGCGCCTCGATCTCCTTCCACGGAGCGTCGAACCGCTTGGGACCGATCAGCGAGAAGACGTCCGACTCGCGCCCGTCCTCGCGCACCAGCGTCGCCGTGAGACCGAGCCGCCGGCGCGCCTGCAGGTCGGCGGTGAACTTGAAGACGGGCGCGGGCAGCAGATGCACCTCGTCGTAGATCACCAGACCCCAGTCGCGGGAGTCGAACAGCTCCAGGTGCGGGTAGATGCCCTTACGGCGGGTCGTCAGCACCTGGTAGGTGGCGATGGTGACCGGCCGGATCTCCTTGCGCGTACCGCTGTACTCGCCGATCTCGTCCTCGGTCAGCGAGGTCCGCCTCACCAGCTCGTGCTTCCACTGCCGGGCCGAGACGGTGTTCGTCACCAGAATCAGCGTGGTCGCCTTGGCCTGAGCCATCGCACCGGCCCCGACCAGCGTCTTCCCCGCACCACACGGCAGTACGACCACCCCGGAGCCGCCGTGCCAGAACCCTTCGACGGCCTGCTTCTGGTACGGACGCAGCGCCCAGCCGTCCTCGGCCAGCTCGATCGGGTGGGCCTCGCCGTCCACGTACCCGGCAAGGTCCTCGGCGGGCCAGCCCAGCTTCAGCAGCGTCTGCTTGATCTGCCCGCGCTCGGACGGGTGCACCGCCACGGTGTCCGGGTCGATCCGCGCCCCGACCAGCGGCTGGACCTTCTTCGACCGGAGGATCTCCTCCAGCACCGGCCGGTCGGTGGAGGTCAGGACCAGCCCGTGGACCGGGTCCTTGGAGAGCGTGAGGCGGCCGTACCGGGCCATCGTCTCGGCGATGTCGACGAGCAGCGCGTGCGGCACCGGGTAGCGGGAGTACTGCACGAGGGCGTCGACGACCTGCTCGGCGTCGTGCCCGGCGGCGCGCGCGTTCCACAGTCCGAGCGGCGTCAGCCGGTAGGTGTGGATGTGCTCGGGCGCACGCTCCAGCTCCGCGAACGGGGCGATCGCACGACGGCAGGCGTCGGCCTGCTCGTGGTCGACTTCCAGGAGAAGCGTCTTGTCGCTTTGGACGATGAGGGGTCCGGTCACGCGTCTCGGCCCTTTCTACGGGGGGTGGCCGCCCGTGCGGCCAAACGTCCAGTGTGCCGCATGAGCAGCAGGTGGTGCGTCGGTGTCGGCCGGCGGGACGTTGGGCCATCCGCCCGCCGCGCGGGCGGGGGATGTGTCCGTGGGCGGGGGACGTGTCATGGTCCGTGCGTGACTGATGCCGCTGCCGGGGAAACGCCCCCGGAACGAACCGTTTCCGCGCGTCCGGACGACCGCATACCGTCCGTGCTGCGCTTCTCCACCGAACTCGTCGCCTGGGTGACCACCCCCTGGGTGCTGGCCGGCCACTCGTGGCTGCTTGCCGCGCTGTCGCTGGTGGCGCTGATCGGCCTGCCGGCCGTTCTGTCCACCCCGGGTGACAAGAACAGTGTGATCGTCGCCGTGCCGGGCTGGGCCACGATCCTGATGGTGCTGGCCGAGCTGGGCGCTGCCGTCGTCTCGTCGTGGCTGCTGTGGCCGGTGTGGGCGGCCGTTCCGGTGACGCTGCTCGCGGCGGCGGCCGTGGTCACCGAGCAGCCGCGCTGGCGGTGGCTCGTCTCGCTGAACCGGGGGCTGTCCCGTCATCCCTGACGGGACAATTCTTACGCCTGTCAGGCGTCTTCGGATTCGGCCAGTTCCGCGACGCCCGTGACCCGGTGCAGCGGATAGGTGCGGATCTCGTCCGCGGTGTGGTCGTACGCCGTCACGAAGCCGCCCTCGACCCGTACCGGCGCGATGACGCGCTGGCTGGCCGCGCCGTCCGCGTTGACGTAGCCGATCCAGATCGCCGAGCCCGTCATGGCCGCCGCCTGGACGGTCGCGAGAGTCTCGGCGGAGGTCGTGCGAGGCAGTGAACCGGCCGGGGCCGCGGCTTCCTGGGCGGTGTCCTTGCGGACGACGGTGGCGGCCGTGTCCCCGGCGCGGATCGCCCGTACCGCCGCGCCCAGCAGCGTTCCGTCGGGGAGCGGCGGGCCCTCGGGGACCGGCACGGGGGGTGTACGGGGAGGGGTGCGGCGGGTGCCCGCGCGGGTGATCAGGACATCGCCCTCGGCGGACTCGGCGGCGGGCGCGTACCCCATCTCGCGCAGCCCTTCGAGCAGGGACGCCGGGTCGATCTGGGCGGCCAGCGCCGTCGGGGCGAGGCGGCGCAGGCGCAGGGTGGCCGAGCGTTTGTCGGCGAGGATCTCGCCCAGCACGGCCTCGTCGTCGCAGCGTACGTACGCGGACGCGGCGCCGATCCGCAGATGGCCGTGGCGGCGGGCGACGTCGTCGATGAGGTAGCTGAGCGGCTGCGGGACCGGCGTGCGGCTGTGTGCGGCGAGGAACGCGTGCAGATCGGCCGCGGACTGTCCGGCGTCCAGTGCGCGGCGTACGGAGCCGGGCGTGAACCGGTAGACGGTCGCGCCGCCCTTCGACTCGATGTCCGCGAGGACGGACAGCGTGTCCGCGAGGGGGCGTTCCAGCGGGCCGGGCGCGACGGCCGTCAGGTCGGCCTGCAGCAGGATGTGGTCGAGAGGCTCCGGGATGAGCGGGGCGAGCAGCGCGGCCGCCTCGGCGGGCCCGGAGTCGAGCAGGGCGCGGGACTGGGAGGAGAGCGCGCCGCGGCCGGTGATGCCGAGGAGTTCGGACTCGTTCAGTGTCCACAGGGCGATCCGGGACCGGAGGTCGGTGGTGTCCCCGGCGGACGTGGAGGCGCCGCGCAGCGGCCGTTCCCAGCGGAGCCGGGCGAGCAGCGTCTCCGGGTCCGGGGCGGTGCCGGGGTCCAGGGAGGCGAGCAGGGCCAGGATGCGGTGGCGTACCTCGGGTGCGGCCGAGCGGTCCAGTTCGGGGCCGAGCGCGGACAGGGCCCGGCCCTTGGCGTCCTGGCCGCCGACCAGACCGGAGGTGCGGGTGGCGGAGAGCCAGGCGGTCGCGAGGTGCACCCAGCGGTCCTGAGTGGGGAGTTCGGTCCAGTCGTCGTATGCGGGCGTCGGCGCGTACCGCTCGTCGGCCTCGCCGTCGGAGGCCAGCAGCCCGGCCGCGTAGGCGAGTTCGAGCCAGAACGTGGCGATCGGCTCGGACACGTCGAGGACGGACGCGGTCCGCTTCAGCTCGCGGACGCTGAGGCCGCCGGCCCGGAGCATGGCGGGGCCGCCGGCGTTCCAGCTCGTCAGGAGTTCCTCGACGGTGGACACCGCCAGATACGCCTGGCCTGCGGCCGCACTGTCCACAGACTGGGGATCACGGGCCGCGGCCGCCACGACGGCGGGCGGCAGCGGCTCCGGTACGCGGTGGGCGCGCCCGGCCCGCAGATGCAGCGCCGCCTCGCGCGGCAGGACGACGGTGCGCGTCGACACCGGCAGCAACAGCCCGCGGTCGCGCAGCCACTTCACGGGCGGGGTCGGGTTCGGGGTCACTTCCCCGTACGGCGGACCCCACACCAGCCGGTCCAGTACGGCGAGCGCCTCCATCGGCGCGGTGTCCAGCAGTTCGCCCATCCTGGTCCGGTCGGTGAACAGCGCGGCCAGCCCGGCCACGGCGGAGACCGGGTCGTGCGTGGCGGGCAGCCCGGCCGCCGCCAGGATCTCCTGCAGCCGGCCCGGCGACATGCCGGCCGTGGCCTCGGCGACGGTCGGCCCGAGACCGGTGGGGGAGGGGTGCTGCGGGGACGGTGCGAGAAGTTCGCGCGCGGTACGGACCAGCCGCAGCCGGTCATCCTCGCCCCAGACCAGGGCCTGTTCGCGCAAGGTCGCGAGGGCTCCGGGCGCCGCGTCCCGGATCGCTGAACCCGCGTCGTCGCGCTGCGCGCCGTCGTCCTGGCCGTCGCCCGTGAGGAGGGCGAGAAGAGTGTCGTACGAGGCCGGGTCGGGTGCGACCGCGAGCGCCTCCGCGGTCTGCAGGGCGAACCGGTCGAGGTGCTCCAGCGCGCGCACGACAGAGGCACGGGTGCCGGCTCTCGTCGCCAGCTGGGTGATGTCGTTCGGCACGGGAGACAGGAGGTCGGGGCGGGCACGCAGCAGCCCGGCCAGCGACTCGTCGTCCCGGGCGCGCAGCGCTTCGGCGAGCGTCCGCGGTGGTGTGGTCATCCCCATCCGTCCCACGGTAGTCGCTCCGGACAGGCCCGAGGGCGCTACCGTCGGTGCAGGGCGGCCGGAGGGGAACCATCGCGTGGGGATCGAGAGCGACCAGCTCGTCTACGACTACCTGAGCCGGGTCGGAGACCTGGCCCAGCAGCAACAGCTGCCCTCGGGTGCCCGGATGCGGCTCGTGGCGGCACTGCGCACCGAGATCGACCGGCAGCGCGGAAGCCAAGGCACGGACACGCCGGCGGCGGTGCGGCGCATCATCGGGAAGCTCGGCACGCCGGACGAACTGGTGGCCGCGGCGGCGAGGTCGGAGGACGGGACCGTGATGCTGCCGGAGGCGACGAAGGACGGGGAACGGGGCGAACCGGAGCCGCGGGGGATCCCACGCCCGCGGAGAGGAACCTTCCGGAAAGAGACTTTGCGCAAGGGCGCGTCGGAGGGGAGCCCGGGGGCCGGTGGGGTGCCCGGGGCGCGTGAGGCGCCTGAGGATTCCGGGGCCTCCGCGGCTTCTGCTGCTTCGAGGGGGGACGGGCCGTCGCCGCCGCACATGGCGGGGACGGATGAGCTCGGAGCGTCCGGGAGCGAACCCGACTGGTGGCGTATCGAGTCGGGACCGTTCGGGGACGGGGTGCGGGTTCCGGGGTTCACCGGTGGGGTGGAGATTCCGGCCCTTCTGAAACCGCCGTCGCCCGCGGGGGAAGCGGAAGCGGCTGCCGAGGATGAGGCGGAGCGGGACGGGAACGGTTCCGCTGAGGACGGCGGGAGCGAGGGTGCGCGGGGGCGGTGGCGGCCGCGGATCCGGCGGCGTGCGCCCCGGGAGAGGGCGGGGTTCCGGTTCGGCCACCCGCTGCTGCTGCTCGCCGCCGGGTTGCTGGGCACCGGTGCGGTGACGGGATCCCTGCTGGTGCTCGCGGGCGGCTGGCTGATCGCGTACAGCTCGCGCACGCTCTCCCGTGCGGAGGCGAAGCTGGCCGCGATGGGACTGCCCGGAGCGGCCGTGGCGGGCGGCCTGGTCTGGCTGTGGGGGCGGATGGACGGGCGCTGGGGCGAGCCGATCCCGGAGGACGGGATGGGGGACGTGCTGAGCGGGGTGTGGCCGGTGGTGGTGCGGGCGGCTGCGGTGGCGTCGGCGGTGTTCCTGGTGTGGCGAGCGCGTAAGCGGGTGGGGTAGGCGGGGCCCCGTTCCGGGGTTCTGTCCTCAATCGCCGGACGGGCTCGGTGTGTCCACCCGGTCCCCGGTGGCGGCCCCTCTCCGGGGCGGGGGGTCCGTCCTCAAGCGCCGGGCGGTGGCCGACGTCCCGGCGGTGGTCGCCGAGGCTGTCTATCCGTGGTCCGGGCTTGGTCGGGCGGTGTCGTTTGAGGTTGTCCCGGGTTTGGTGTGGAGGACTTCGCGGGCCTGTTCGGCGGCGCGGGTGATGCTTTCGCTGATGAAGTCGAGGAAGCGGGCGACGTTCTCCAGGCGGGTGGCGGCGGGGGAGTGGGGGCCGAGGATGGCGACGCCCTGGCGTGCGGTTTCGACGAGCTGGTCGTTGGACCGGGCGCTGGCGATCGTCGCCTGGTAGAAGAGTTCGTCGTCGACGACGTAGCGGTCGCGGCGGCGTTCGTCGCGTTCTCGGCGGACGAGGCTCTGGCTCTCCAGGAAGGCGATCGCTTTGGAGATGGACGCCGGGCTGACCTGGAGGCGCTGGGCGAGTTCGGACGCGGCGAGGCTGCCCGCGTCGGTGGTGAACAGGCAGGTCAGCACCCGGGCCGCCATCTTGGTCAGGCCCGATGCCATGAGGACGGTGGTGAACGTCTCCTCGTACTCGCGCAGCGCTTCGGCATCGCGTCCGTGGGGCTGCGGGGGCGCCTCCGACCCCCGGGGCGCGGCCTGCCTGCGCCGGTGGGCGCGGTGTTCGGTGGCGCGGTGGGCGAGGTCGGCGCGGTAGGCGGTGGGGCCGCCGTTGCGCATCACCTCACGCGTGATCGTCGAGGTCGGACGGTCGAGGCGTCTGGCGATCTCCGCGTAGGCGAGGCCGTCGGCCAGCCCCAGCGCGATCTGCTGGCGTTCCTGCTGGGTGAGTCTGCCTCCCGGCATCGCGGTCTCCTTCGTGGTCCGTGGTGTCTCCAGTATAGCGTTCACCTCTTATTCATTGCAACGAAAGAGGTGAGGATTGTTGCATTAGATTCAGAATCATTGCAACGACTTTCCAGCGTTCACCTGCATCAATGGAAATTGTACGCAACGATTCTGTTGCCGAATCTGTGAATGCAACGTAGCTTTTCCGTCATCGGAAACAGCGGGCCGAAGGGCGCGCGATGCAGGAGAAGGAGAGCACGATGCAGAAGTTCGACACCCCCGCCCCGGTCTCGGCCGTCCTCGACATCCCCGCGGGGCACATCCGGTTCATCGCCGCCGACCGGGCCGACACCACGGTCGAGGTCCTGCCCGCGGACGCCTCGAAGAGCCGCGACGTGAAGGCGGCGGAGCAGATCACAGTCGCATACGGTGACGGCGTTCTGCGGATCGAGGCCGCACCGGCGAAGAACCGGATCCTGGGCAGCTTCGGATCCATCGAGGTGACGGTCCAGCTGCCCGCCGGTTCCCGGGTCGAGGCGAAGGCGGCCAGCGCCGAGTTCCGGGGCGTGGGACGGCTCGGCGACGTCGCCTTCGAGGCCGCGCAGGGCTCGGTCAAGCTCGACGAGGTCGCGAGCGCCCGCCTCGCCCTCCTTGCCGGTGACGTCTCGGTGGGCCGCCTGGGCGGCCCCGCGGAGCTAAGCACCCAAAAGGGCGACCTCCGCATCACCGAGGCCTTGAGCGGCACGGTCGTGCTGCGCACCGAGTCCGGCGAGGTGTCGGTCGGCGCCGCCCGCGGAGTCTCCGCCTCCCTGGACGCCGGCACCACCTACGGCCGGATCCACAACGCGCTCAAGAACACCGACGGCGCCGCCGCCGGCCTGAACATCCACGCGACCACCGCCCACGGCGACATCACCGCCCGCAGCCTCTGAAGGAGCACCCCTCATGACGAACTTGGCCATCGCGGCGAACGGGCTGCGCAAGTCCTACGGTGACAAGGTCGTGCTCGACGGCATCGACCTGGCCGTCCCCGAAGGAACGATCTTCTCCCTGCTCGGCCCGAACGGCGCAGGCAAGACCACCGCCGTGAAGATCCTCTCCACCCTCATCACCGCCGACGCCGGCGAGCTGCACGTCGGCGGCCACAACCTGGCCGCCGACCCGCAGGCCGTGCGGGCAGCGATCGGCGTCACCGGCCAGTTCTCCGCCGTCGACGGCCTGATCACCGGCGAGGAGAACATGCTCCTCATGGCCGACCTGCACCACCTCACCAAGCGCGAGGGACAGCGGGTAGCCGCCGAGCTGCTGGAGCGGTTCGACCTGGCCGAGGCCGCGAAGAAGCCCGCCGCCACCTACTCCGGCGGCATGAAGCGCCGCCTCGACATCGCCATGACCCTGGTCGGCAACCCGCGGATCATCTTCCTCGACGAGCCGACCACCGGCCTCGACCCGCGCTCCCGCCACAACATGTGGGGCATCATCCGTGAACTCGTCTCCGGCGGCGTCACCGTCTTCCTCACCACCCAGTACCTCGAGGAGGCCGACGAACTCGCCGACCGCATCGCAGTACTGAGCAACGGCAAGATCGCCGCCCAGGGCACCGCCGACGAGCTGAAACGACTCATCCCCGGCGGACACGTCCGGCTCCGCTTCACCGACCCGACCACCTACCGGTCCGCCGCCTCCGCACTGCGCGAAGTCACCCGGGACGACGAGGCACTGGCGCTGCAGATCCCCAGCGACGGCAGCCAGCGCGAGCTGCGCTCCGTCCTCGACCGGCTGGACTCCGCCGGCATCGAAGCCGACGAGCTGACCGTCCACACCCCCGACCTCGACGACGTGTTCTTCGCCCTGACCGGCACCAGCGTGCCGGCCCAGAACAACCAGCCCAAGGAGACTGTCCGATGAGCTCCCTCTCCCTCGCCGTACGCGACTCCTCCACGATGCTGCGCCGCAACCTCCTGCACGCCCGGCGCTACCCGTCGCTGACCCTGAACCTGCTGCTCACTCCGGTCATGCTGCTGCTGCTCTTCGTCTACATCTTCGGCGACGTGATGGGCGCGGGCATCGGCGGCGGCGGCGCCGACCGCTCCGAATACATCGCCTATGTCGTCCCGGGCATCTTGCTGATGACCATCGGCAGCACCGTCATCGGGGCCGCGGTGTCCGTCTCCACCGACATGTCCGAGGGCATCATCGCCCGCTTCCGCACAATGGCGATCCACCGCGGCTCCGTGCTCATCGGGCACGTCGTCGGCAGCGTCCTGCAGTCGATCGCCAGCGTGGTCCTCGTCGGCGCCGTCGCCGTCGCCATCGGCTTCCGCTCCACCGACGCCACCGTCCTGGAGTGGCTCGCGGCCTTCGGACTGCTCGCGCTCTTCGCCCTGGCACTCACCTGGATCGCCGTCGGGATGGGCATGGCCAGCCCGAACGCCGAGGCGGCCAGCAACAGCGCGATGCCCCTGATCCTCCTGCCGCTCATCTCCAGCGCGTTCACCCCGATCGACGCCATGCCCGGCTGGTTCCAGCCGATCGCCGAGTACCAGCCCTTCACACCCGCCATCGAAACCCTCCGCGGACTCCTCCTCGGCACCGAGATCGGCAACAACGGATGGCTCGCCATCGCCTGGTCCATCGGCCTGGCCGCGCTCGGCTACCGCTGGTCGACCTCGAAGTTCAACCACGACCCGAAATAATCGCCATGACAACGCGGGCCACCCCCCGCAACTCGCCTCACCCCAGGGCGGCGTCCACCGACACCACGTCGGCGCACGCCGCCCGCCGACGTCCTCGGCCATCGCCGGCCGCCGACTGCCGCAAGGTGTTGGCCGTCCGGTGTATGAGGACGGACCCCCCCCCGCCCCGGACCGGGGCGAGAAAACACGGGCCCCCGGAGGGGGTCACCGCGCAGGGGACCACGGTGCCCCTGGTATCACCAGGGGCGAACCCGTCACCGGGTCCGGGACGATCACTGCCTCCAGGCCGAAGACCCGGCGTACGAGGTCTGCCGTGACGATGTCCTCGGGGCGGCCCTCGGCGACGATCCGGCCCGCCTTCATCGCGACCAGGTGGTCCGCGTACCGTGCGGCCTGGTTCAGGTCGTGGAGCACGGTGACGACCGTGCGGCCGCGGGTGCCGTCCGCCGCCGGGGCGGCGAGCTGCCGCACCAGGTCGAGGACCTCCACCTGGTGCGCGATGTCGAGGTACGTCGTCGGCTCGTCGAGCAGCAGCAGATCCGTCTCCTGGGCCAGCGCCATCGCGATCCAGACCCGCTGCCGCTGACCGCCGGAGAGTTCGTCCACCGACCGGTCGCCGAGCGCCGTGATGTCCGTACGCTCCATCGCGTCGGTCACCGCCCGCTCGTCCTCGTCCGACCACTGCTGCCACCAGTGCTGGTGAGGCTGGCGGCCGCGGGCGACGAGGTCGGAGACGGTGATCGCCTCGGGCGCGACCGGGGTCTGCGGCAGCAGCCCGATCGACCGGGCGATGTTCCTGGTGGGGATCCGGGTCAGCTCCGTACCGTCGAGGAGTACGGCTCCGCCGCGCGGCTTGAGGAGCCGGCCGAGCGCCCGCAGGGTCGTCGACTTGCCGCACGCGTTCGGGCCGACGATGACCGTCACCCGGCCGTCCGGCACGGTGAGGTCCAGCTCGTGCACGACCGTGCGGTCCTCGTACGCGAGGGTCAGCCCGCGTGCGGTGAGCCGGCCGGTCCTCGTCCCGGCGACGGCGTCGGACGTACGGGTCGAGCTCATGCTGTGCCTCCACTACGACCACCGTGACCGCGGATGATCAGCCAGATCAGATACGGGGCGCCGACCGCCGCCGTCAGCACGCCCACCGGCAGCTCGGTGGGCGAGAAGAGCTTGCGGGCCAGCAGGTCGGCGAAGACGACGATCACCGCGCCGAGCAGCGCCGAGCAGAACAGCGGTATCTGCGCGGTCCGCGTCATGCGGCGGGCGATCTGCGGGGCGAGCAGCGCCACGAAGTCGACCGGCCCGGCCGTCCCCGTCGCCACGGACGCCAGCACCACACCGAGCGCGACGAGCCCCAGCCGTACCCTCCCCAGCCGTACCCCGAGCGCTGTCGCCGTGTCGTCGTCCAGGGACACGGTCCGCTGTGCGCGGGCCGCCCAGAGCACGGCCGGGGTCAGGACCAGCAGCGTCCAGCCGATCGGCGCCGCCTCGTTCCAGCCGCGGCCGTTCAGTGAGCCGGTCATCCAGATCTGGGCCTGCTGGGCGACCAGATAGTCGCCCTTCGTCAGGAACAGTGTGGTGACGGACCGCAGCGCGACGGCGAAGCCGATGCCGATGAGGACGAACCGGGTGGCGTGCAGCCCGCCGCGCCACGCGAAGACGTACACGAGCGCCGCCGCCGCGATCCCGCCGACGACCGACAGATACGGCAGAACGGTGTACGAGGTGACGCCGAACGTCATCGCGCCGACCGTGAGCGCGCCCGCGCCCTGGCTGATGCCGATGATGTCGGGGCTGGCCAGCGGATTGCGGGCGACCGTCTGGATCAGCGCCCCGGCGATCCCGAAGGCCGCGCCGACCAGCAGACCGACGACCATGCGGGGCAGCCGCAATGTCCCGACGACCAGTTCGTTCTGCGAGGGCTGCCCGAGGATCACCTTCACGACCTCGGCGGGCGCGACGAAGCTCTCGCCGACACAGAGGCACGCGACACAGACGACCGCCAGCAGCACGACGAGGGCCGTCGCTGCGGCCGCCGCGCGCCGGTGCAGCAGGAACCGCCCGCGCGTCCCGATCCGCACGACGCTGTACCCGGCGGGCCGGATCCGGCTCCGGGTCAGGGTGGCGCTCATGCCGGGACCGCCTTCCGACGTACCAGTGCGACCAGGAACGGCACCCCGATCAGCGCCGTCATCACACCCGCCGGGACCTCGCCCGGCGGGAAGACGATGCGGCCCACGACGTCGGAGACGAGCAGCATCACGGGCCCGATCAGCGCCGCCATCGGCAGCACCCACCGGTGGTCGCTGCCGACGATCGCACGGGCGATGTGCGGGACAGCCAGCCCGATGAACGCGATCGGTCCGGCCGCGGCGACCCCGACGCCGGTCAGCACCGTGGCCCCGATGCCGCCGACGACGCGGACCGTCGCGACTTTCTGCCCCAGCCCCTTCGCCATGTCCTCGCCCAGCGCCAGTGCGTCCAGACCTCGTGCCACCGACAGCACGAGCACCGTGCCGACCAGCAGGAACGGCCAGATCTGCTGCGCCACCGCAGCCTCTCGCCCGGCGATCGAACCGACCTGCCAGAAGCGGAACTCGTCGAGCGCGGACGCCTTCGTCGTCAGCACCGCCATGGTCACCGACACCAGCAGCGCATTGATCGCGGCGCCGCCCAGCGCGAGCTTCACGGGCGTCGCTCCGCCGCGCCCGCGCGACGCGATCGCGTACACGGCCACCGAGGCGATCGCAGCCCCGGCGAACGCGAACCAGACGTACCCCGTCAGCGTGTGGATCCCCGCGAACGCGATGGCCAGCACCACGCCCACGGACGCACCCTGGCTGATGCCGAGGATTCCCGGGTCGGCGATGGGGTTCCGGGTGATGCCCTGGAGCACCGTGCCCGCGAGGGCCAGCGCCGCACCGACCATCAGTCCGATCAGGGTGCGCGGCACCCGCATCTGCCGGATCACTTCGGCGGCGTCGGAGTGCCCGCCGTGCAGCAGGGCGTCGAATGCCGCGGACGGTGCGATGGACCGCGCCCCCACGGCCAGGCTGAGCAGGACGGCCACCAGCAGCGCCACGACGGCCGCCGCCGTCGCGAGAGCGCGTCTGTGGCGGCGAGGTGCGGCGGCTGACATCGAACCCGATCGGCAAGCTGGGAGGCATGGATAGGTAAGGCTTGGCTAAGTCTAAGGGGAGTGCGCCGGGGTCCGACGGGTGGGTGGGGGCTGTGGGGCCGAGAGGTACCGAGGGGCGGAAGGAGGCCGTGCCCTCGGCACAATGGGCAGCATGGCTCCGCACCCCCTGACGGTCGGCTTCGACCTCGATATGACGCTCATCGACTCCCGGCCGGGCATCAAGGCCACCTACCGGGCACTGTCCGCCGAGACGGGGACGCCGATCGATCTCGACCTGGTCGTCAGCAGGCTCGGACCGCCCGTGGAGCACGAGCTCGCGAACTGGTACCCGGCGCACGCCGTGGCCGCCGCGGCCGACCGGTACCGGGAGATCTATCCCGCGTACGCGATCACGCCGAGCCCCGCCCTGCCCGGCGCCCGGGAATCCGTCGCCGCGATCCGCGCGCGGGGCGGCCGGACGATCGTCGTCACCGCGAAGCACACGCCGAACGCCAGGCTCCACCTGGCACACCTGGGAATCGAACCCGACGAGGTCATAGGCAGCCTGTGGGCTGAGCGCAAGGGGGATGCGCTGCGCGAGCACGGCACGCAGGTGTACGTCGGCGATCACACCGGGGACGTGCGCGGTGCCCGTACCGCCGATGCCCTGTCGGTCGGGGTCACGACGGGCCCGTGCGACGCCGACGAACTGCGGGCGGCGGGCGCGGACGTCGTCCTCCCGGACCTCACGCGGTTCCCGGCGTGGCTGCGCACCTACTCGGAACCGGCGTAACCGGCGTCCGTCCCCGTCAGCGCGCGGTCCGCTTGGGGGACCCCGCCCATGCCGACCGCACCACGCCCGCCGCGGCGATCAGGAACCCCACGCCCATCAGCATGCACAAGGCATACGCGATGGGCGGGAACGGGTCGGTCCCGAGGAACAGCGGAGCCACCGTGACCAGTGTGGCCAGTGCCCCGATGAAGAAAACGATCGCGCCGACGCGGACAAGCCGGTCACCTGCGCCAGAGGGAGGAGTACTCACCCCGCCAGGGTAGTTCCCGTCCCGGAGCAAGCGTTCCTTCACCCGGAGTGCGCCGTTTCTGGACAGAGTCCGGATGACCAGGCTTGACGGGGGGTACTGCACCTGTGGAGGCTTCTGCCAGCAGGGGAGCACGACCACTGGACGGCCTGACCTGCTGAGGCTTGGTTCCGGCTTACGGGTTGAGATGGGGTGCGTGCTTTGCCGACTGGCAAGGTCAAATGGTTCAACAGCGAGAAGGGCTTCGGCTTCCTTTCCCGCGACGACGGTGGCGACGTGTTCGTGCACTCGTCGGTGCTCCCTGACGGAGTCGACGCACTCAAGCCCGGCCAGCGCGTCGAATTCGGCGTCGTCGCAGGTCAGCGCGGAGACCAGGCGCTCTCGGTGGCGATCCTCGACCCGACCCCGTCCGTCGCTGCGGCCCAGCGCCGCAAGCCGGACGAGCTCGCATCGATCGTGCAGGACCTGACGACGCTGCTGGAGAACATCACGCCGATGCTGGAGCGGGGCCGCTACCCCGACAAGGCGGCCGGCAGGCAGATCGGCGGCCTGCTGCGCGCGGTCGCCGACCAGCTCGACGTCTAGTGCCGGTCCCGGCCCCAGTGCCGGGACCGGCACTGGGGCCTCTCGTCAGCGGGCGTCCGGCCGTATCCCGCTTACGGCCGGACTCAGAGCCTGTCGGGTGACCTCTTCGGGCGGACGAAGGTCACCCGACAGGCTCTCAGGCGAACGACAGAGCATCCGGGCCGAGGGGCGGCACCAGCCCCTCGGCCGCCGCGCGCGTGAGCAGCCCGCGGATCGCCGCACAGCCGTTCTCGCCGAGGTCGGCGGTGAACTCGTTCACGTACAGCCCGATGTGCTGGTCGGCGACGGCCGGGTCCATCTCCTGGGCGTGCTCCAGCACGTACGGCCGTGACATCTCCGGGTCGTCCCACGCCATCCGCACCGACGTGCGGATCGACTCGGCCAGCAGCTTCAGCGTCTTTGCGCCCAGTGACCGCTTGGCGATGATCGCGCCGAGCGGGATCGGCAGCCCGGTCGTCGCCTCCCAGTGCTCGCCCATGTCGGCGAGGCTGTGCAGCCCGTAGTTCCGGTACGTGAAACGCGCCTCGTGGATGACGAGACCGGCGTCCACCTTCCCGTCCCGCACGGCGGGCATGATCTCGTCGAACGGCATGACGACGATCTCGCCGACATCGCCCGGCAGGACATCCGCCGCCCAGAGCCGGAACAGCAGATACGCGGTGGAGCGCTCGCTCGGGACGGCGACGGTCTTCCCCGTCAGATCCGTACCCGGCTCCTTCGTCAGGACGAGCGGCCCGCAGCCGCGGCCCAGCGCACCGCCGCAGGGCAGCAGGGCGTACTCCTCCAGGACCCAGGGCAGCACCGCGTACGACACCTTCAGCACGTCCAGCTCGCCTCGCTCGGCCATGCCGTTCGTGATGTCGATGTCGGCGAAGGTGACATCGAGAGCGGGCGCGCCGGGGACCCTGCCGTGCGCCCAGGCGTCGAAGACGAAGGTGTCGTTCGGGCACGGCGAGAAGGCGATCTTCACAGCGGTGCCGGGCTTCGCGGTGCCCTCAGTCGAGTCGGTCATGGTGGGTCCAACCTTCCAGTACGGGGGTGAGCTTCCCGAACGCGTCGGTGAGCGCGGCCAGCGCGTCGCTGATACGCCAGGCGTCCCGGTCGCGCGGGCCGACGGCATTCGAAACGGCCCGGATCTCCAGCACCGGTACGCGCAGCCGGTCGGCTGCCTCGGCGACCCCGAAGCCCTCCATCGCCTCGGCGACGGCGTCCGGATGCGCGTCGCGAAGGGCGGCGGCGCGAGCGGCGCTGCCGGTCACGGTGGAGACGGTGAGGATGTCGCCGGTGGCCGCGCCGGTCGCGGCGGCCACGTCCCGTACCAGGGCCGGCGGCGGCTCGAACCGGTCCCGGCCGAAGCCCAGGGCGGTGACGGGCACGAACCCGTCGGGGGTCTCCGCGCCCAGATCGGCGGCGACGATCGCGCTCGCCACGACGAGGGAGCCGACCGGGGCGCCGGGCGCGAACCCGCCGCCGATACCGGCGGAGATCACCAGGCCGTAGGACCCGGAGGCAAGCCCGAACGCGGCGGCGGCGGACGCGGAGGCCGGACCGGCGCCGCCCGCGAGGACATCGACACCGCCGGCGCGGTGCAGCTCGGCGCCCGGTGCCCGGACCACGTCCGGTCCGTCCGTGAACGCACGCGTGACCGCGTCCCGTTCCACCGGGACAGCGGTCACGACGAGCACACGCACGGGGAGGGTCCTCCCGGGTCGGGAGGGGGTCAGTTGGTCTTCACGAAGGTGAAGTGCCAGATGCCCGTGAGCTTCTTGCCCGTGGTCTCCACGATGCTGATCTGCGTCTTGTTCGTGGTCTCGCCGGTCTGGCTGGAGAAGAAGGCGCTGCCCGGGATGGACCGGTAGGTCTTCTTGTACGGCTCCTGCTCGGCCTGCTGGCCGTTGATGAAGAGGGTCCAGCCGTTGTCCGCGATCTTCGGGTCGACGCCGAAGCGGACCTTGTCGTCCATCGCGACCTTGACGGTGTGCTCGGCCTTCTTGCTGTTGAGGCAGCCCTGGATCAGCGACTCCTTGATGGCGTCGCCGTCGTTGTAGCAGGTCGCCTCGGCACTCACCGAGGTGTCGCCGACCGTCACGGTGGCGAGCGGCGTCGGCTTTTCGCAGGCGGACAGGACAAGGAGTCCCGCGGACACGGCACCAAGAGCGACGCCGATTCGACGGCGCTTACCGGAGAAGAACGCAACGGTCATGGGCCGAAGGCTATCGGTCGCTCCCGCTCACGCCACGCGGGGGTGCGGCGAGCCGCGCCGAGCCGCACCCAGCAGACCCCGTACGGAGGCTGCCGCACCGAGGGTGAGGATCCCCGCGGCGACCGACATTCCCAGTACGCCGTTGAGGGGGAGGAGGATGCCGATACCGCCGCCGACCACCCAGGCCATCTGGAGCAGTGTCTCGGACCGGGCGAACGCCGACGCGCGGACCTCCTCGGGCACGTCACGCTGGATCATCGCGTCCAGCGACAGCTTGGACAGCGCCTGGGCGAAACCCGCCACCGCGCCGAGCGCGGCAACCATCACGGTGGAGAAGAAGACCGAGGCGAGGACGGCGACACCGAGCGCCAGCCCCAGCACCGAGGCGATGATCACCTCCGGGCCGCGGGCCCGGAGCCACGAGCCCATCGCCGTGCCGAGGGCATTGCCGACCCCGGCCGCGACACCGACGATGCCGAGCGAGACGGCCGCGCTCTGCCCGGCGAGCGGGTGCACCCGCAGCAGGAACGCCAGGAAGAAGATGAGGAAGCCGGAGAGCGCGCGGTGCGCGGCGTTGGCCTGGAGCCCGTGCAGGACGGACGGCCCGACGGTCCGCAGCCCCAGCCGTTTCTCCTTGTTTCCGTTGGCCCTGGCCCTGCTCTTCTTGCCGTTGGTCCCGGAGGGCCTGGTGCGGACGGAGGGCTGATGGCTGTGCGGCTCGACCAGCTGGGCGCGGCGTTCGCCCTTCGCCGAATCGACCTTGCGGGGCAGCGTGAACGCGAGAACGGTGCCGCCGGTGAAGATCAGACACGCGCCGTAGAGCGGCCAGGGCGCCCCGATGGTCTGCAGCCCGGCCCCGATCGGCGCCGCCACGCCCGTGGCCAGAAGCCCGGCCAGGGTGACCCGGGAATTGGCCTTCACCAGGGAGAAACGGGGTGGCAGCAGGCGGGGCACGACCGCGCTGCGCACGACCCCGTACGCCTTCGAGGCGACCAGCACGCCCAGTGCCGCCGGATACAGCTCCAGGCCGCCCGTGGCGACCGCGCCCGACATCGTGAGCGCGAGCACCGCACGCGCCAGCATGGCGCCCGCCATCGCGGCGCGGCGGCCGTGCGGCAGACGGTCCAGGAGCGGGCCGATGACCGGGGCGAGGAGAGTGAACGGCGCCATCGTCACGGCGAGGTAGAGGGCGACGCGGCCGCGCGCCTCGTCCGTCGGTACGGAGAAGAACACGGTCGACGCGAGCGCCACCGTGACCATCACGTCGCCCGCGCCGTTCACGGCGTGCAGCTCGATCAGTTTGCCGAGTCCGGACTCGCCGGCCCCGTGGGCGTGCGTCGCCTTGCGGATGCCCTTCGCGGTGCCGGTGAACGGCGTGCGCAGGGCATGACCGATCGTCCGGCCCGTCCTGCGGAGCGGGCCGGACCCGTCGTGCGACCTGGCGGAAGCCACCTCGACATAGTGCCCCAGCCGCTGCGGTAACGAACCGAGAACGGTACGGGGCGCGGGGTTCGCCGCCCTGTCGGGTCAGCGAGCACCCTGCCGACACGGCATTCCTCCGACCGCTCGGCCCGGACACGGCAGTGGATACGCCGTCGATTGGGACGGGCAGGTGGGCGGGGAGCTGCGGAGAGGGTAGCGTGCGTAGCGCGCCCCCGGCGGTTGTTCTTGGCCGCGCGCCTCTCGGCGATCCCGCAGAATGGATAGCAGAAGGCGCGCCCGAGGCAGGCACAACGGGTGCGGACGTCGACGCGGCCCCCAGGTCCGCTCCGCCCGCAACCGTTATGGCCGAAATCGATGGATCTGCTGGCGCACTCGTGAGACGGCGTATGGAGAGAAGCGAAGACCTGTGAGTGCTGCTACGACGCGAAGCCGTACTGCCCGTACCCCTGCCCCCGACCGTCTGTGCGCCGAGGCGGTGGATCTCGCGCGCGCGGCGGCCGAGGAAGTGGCCACGCCGGGGGAGGTCGGTGAGCACGTGGGCCTGGTCTCCGAGGGGGACCGGGTCGTCACGCACTACTTCGAGTGTGAGGAACCCGGCTACAAGGGCTGGCGTTGGGCGGTGACGGTCGCCAGGGCCTCCCGCGCCAAGTTCGTCACGCTCGACGAGGCGGTACTGCTGCCGGGGACCGACGCGCTGCTCGCTCCCGAGTGGGTGCCCTGGAGCGAGCGGCTGCGACCCGGCGACATGGGACCCGGTGATCTGCTGCCGACGGAGGCGGAGGATCTGCGTCTGGAGCCGGGGTACAGCGGCGAGGACGAGCCGCCGCCGAACTCCGTGGCCTCCGAGATGTCGGAGGAGATGGCCGACCTCGTCGACGCGGAGGACGCGGAACTCACGACACGCCCGGAGACGACGAGGCGCGGCTCCATCGCCGCGCTCGCGGAAGAGCTCGGCATGCGGCGGGCACGGGTGCTGTCCCGGTACGGGCTGCATGCCGCGGCCGACCGCTGGGACGAGGCATTCGGCCCGAAGACGCCGATGGCTCAGGCGGCACCGGCATCCTGTGTCACCTGCGCCTTCCTGGTGCCGCTGACGGGTTCGCTGCGGCAGGCCTTCGGCGTGTGCGCGAACGAGTTCGGCCCGGCGGACGGTCATGTGGTCTCCCTGTCGTACGGCTGCGGTGGGCACTCGGAGGCAGCGGTGATGCCGAAGCCGCCGAAGCCGGCGCCGCACGCGCTGGACACGATGCAGGTGGACGAGTACCCGCTGCGCCCGGCGCGGGACAGCGGATCGGTCCCGGTGGAACCGGATGAGCCGTCGGAGGACCTGGGCCACTCCTGACGCTCCTGGCCGCTGGGGTCCGGGTTTGCGGTACCCGGGGGTCGCGCGCTGCGGTGCGGCCCCGGGGGTCCCCGTGAGCGCTTTGTCCTCAATCGCCGGACGGGCTCGGTGTGGGTCCCGTGCGGGTTTCGGGTGCGGCTCGGTGGTCGTGTTGTCCTCGATCGCCGGACGGGCTGGATGTGGCCGGGGGCGTTCCCGGGTCGGGTGGAGCGCTTTCATTTCAGGCCTGTCCGGCGATGGAGGACAAGGGCGGCGCGCACACCGCCGCGCCGCGCAGGATTGCCGGTCGCGGTACCTTCGGGCGCACACTGGCGGCACGGGTGTACGCGCACGCAGGCGCACGCACACCCCCGCCGCACACGGGTAACGCGTCACCGGACAGAGCGGAGTCAGAGCGTGAGCATGAATGCGACCGAGGGGGCCGATCCGTTCGGGACGGCACGGCTGCGGCGCGGCGTGCTCGACGCCTGGGGCGCCGGTCCGGCCCGGTTCAGGGAGGACGCCAACGCCGAGGAGGACCTCGCGCTCGGCGGCTACCGCGACCGCCTCGTCGTCGAGCTCGCCCAGAACGCCGCCGATGCGGCCGCCCGCGCCGGCGTGCCCGGCCGGCTCCGTCTCACGCTTCACCCCGCCTCGGACACCGGACCCGCCGTCCTCGCCGCCGCCAACACCGGTGCCCCCCTCGACGCCACCGGCGTCGAATCGCTCAGCACGCTCCGCGCTTCCGCCAAGCGCGAGGGGCACGAGTCCGCCGTCGGCAGGTTCGGCGTCGGGTTCGCCGCCGTCCTCGCGGTCAGCGACGAGCCCGCCGTCATCGGCCGGCACGGCGGCGTCCGCTGGTCCCTCGCCGAGGCCCGTGACCTCGCCCGCGAGGCCGCCGTCGGCAGCCCGGGCCTCGGTGACGAACTCCGCCGCCGTGACGGCCACGTACCGCTGCTGCGTCTTCCGCTGCCCGCCGAGGGCACCGCACCGGACGGGTACGACACCGTCGTCGTCCTGCCGCTGCGCGACGGCGTCGCCGAGGACCTCGTCGGACGGCTGCTCGCCGCCGTCGACGACGCGCTCCTCCTGACACTCGCCGGTCTCGAAGAGATCGTCATCGACACCCCCGAGGACCTACGGACGCTGCGCCGCTCCCAGCACGGCCCGTACACACACATCGACGACTCCGCGTACGGCACGAACCGCTGGCGCACCGTCGCCCAGCACGGGCCGATCGAACCGGCCCTGCTCGCCGACCGCCCGCTGGAGGAACGGCTGCGCCCGCACTGGTCGGTGACCTGGGCGGTGCCCGTGGACGTGGAAGGGGCGCCGGTGTACCCCCGTACCGCCCCCGTCGTCCACGCGCCGACCCCCACCGACGAGCCCCTCGGCGTCCCCGCCCTGCTCATCGCGTCGCTGCCGCTCGACACCACCCGCCGCCACCCCGCGCCCGGCCCGCTCACCGACTTCCTGGTGCAGCGCGCGGCCGACGCGTACGCCGAACTGCTCGCCGACTGGCATCCGGTGTCCATCGCCACTCTCGACCTCGTGCCCGGCCCGCTCGGCAAGGGCGCACTGGACGGTGCCGTGCGCGGCGCGATCCTGGACCGGCTGGCGCGCGTCGCGTTCCTGGAGCCCGCCGCCCCGCGCGACGCCGCCGCCGAACCCGAGCAGTGGGACGCCTGGGACGCCGGGGCGGAGAGCGTCCGCGTGGCCACCACCGCGCTGCGGCCGATCGAGGCCGAGGTCGTGGAGGGGGTGGGCGCCGAGACCGTTCAGGTGCTCGCCGAGGTGTTGCCGTGCCTGCTGCCCGCGGGACTTGAGCGCCGGAGCGAACTGCGTACCCTCGGCGTCGCCCGGGTCCCGCTGACCGAGGCGATCGACCGGCTCGCCGGTCTTGAGCGCGAACCCGACTGGTGGCGGCGGCTGTACGACAGCCTCTCGGGAATCGACCCCGACCGGCTCACCGGACTCCCGGTCCCGCTGGCCGGAGCGGTGGAGAACGCGGTGGGCGCCCCGGACGTCGCACCACCCCGCACCGCCATCGGCCCCCGCCAGGTTCTCCTGCCGCTCCCCGACGGCCTCACCGGCCCGGTCCTGGGCCGGCTGGCCCGGCTCGGGCTGAAGGTCGCGCATCCGGATGCCGCCCACCCGCTCCTGGAGAAGCTGGGCGCCCTGGCCGCCACCCCGCGCGCGGTGCTGACGACCCCGCAGGTGCGTGCGGCCGTCGCCCGTTCGCTGGACGCCGGCGAGGTGTGGGACGAGGACGCGCTGGACGCGGAAGAACTCGCGGACACCGTCCTCACGCTCGTCCGGGACGCCGACCTCGCACCCGGCGACGAACCCTGGCTCGGCGCACTGGCCCTCCCCGACGAGGACGGCGAACCCGCACCTGCCGGTGAACTGGTGCTGCCGGGAAGCCCGTTCGCAAGCATCATGCGCGAGGGCGAACTCGCGCTCTGCGACGAGGAACTGGCGGACCGCTGGGGCGAGCAGCCGCTGACCGCCTGCGGGGTGCTGGCCACCTTCGCGCTCGTCCGGGCCACCGACGTCGTCCTCGACCCCGACGAACTGGATCCACGTGAAGGCGACTTCGCCGAACCCGACGACGCGGGACTGCTCGACGCCATCGACGTGTGGTGCGAGGACATTCTCGACCAGCTGCAATTGAGTCTGCCGCCGCGCAGCGGTGACGACGAGGGGTGGTGGTCGGGCGACGGGCGGGTCTCCGTGCCGCCTGTCGCCACCGAACTCGTCGCCGTCCGCGACCTCGACCTCGTCGACGACGACGCCTGGCCGCAGGCGCTCGCCCTGCTCTCCCGGCCGCCGCTGCGCGACGCGCTGACCCAGCCGGTGCGGGTGCTGCTCCCGGACGGCACGACCCGGTCCGTGCGCCCGTACACCGCCTGGTGGCTGCGCGACCACCCGGTGCTCGACGGCCGCCGCCCGGCGGGGCTGCGCGCCGCGGGCGGCGACCCGCGGCTGTCCGGACTGTACGACTCCACCGATGCGACCGGTTTCGACGACGCCCAGGTGCTGCACGCCCTCGGCGTACGGACCTCCGTCGCCGCGCTCCTCGACGAGCCGGGCGGTGCGGCGGAACTCCTCGGCCGGCTCGCGGACGAGGACCGTCCGGTCGGCTCCGTACAACTCCACGAGCTGTACACGGCCCTGGCCGATCTCGACCCGGAACAGGTCACGCTGCCCGACGAACTGCGGGCCGTGGTCGACGGCGAGGTACGGGTCGTCGACGCGGCCGACGCGCTGATCGCGGACGCCCCCGACCTGCTGCCGCTGACGGACAACCTGCCGCTCCTGCCGGTGGCTCCGGCGCGCGCCGCGGAACTGGCCGAGCTGTTCCAGGTGCGGCGGCTCGGCGAGACCGTCGAGGCGGCGGTGACGACGGACGGCGAGGAGCACCAGGTGCCGGAGCCGGTACGGATCCTGCTCGGTGCCGGTACCCCGGACACGTACGTCGAACACGGCGAACTCCGCGCGGGCGGCGTCGAACTGGACTGGCGCCGCACCCCGGACGGGACCGTCCACGCCTCGACGCTGGAGGGTGTCGCGGCGGGTCTGGCCTGGGCGGCTGGTCAGTGGCCGCGCCGTTTCGAGGTCGCGGCTCTGCTGCAGGACCCCTCGCGCACGGAGGAGCTGGCGCGCGACCGCTGGTTCGACTGACGGGCCGGGGCCGGTCTTCGGGGCGGGGAGACACAACTGCCCGGACCTGGGCATGTATTCGCAGAGATTTCTCACCGTCCACACAACCCTTCACGCGTCCCCGGGGTCTTGATCTGTGAAGTCACCAGGCTTCACAGACGACCTTGGGTCCGGGAACGGACAACCTCCGCGGACCCCTTCTCCACATTGGGGAATGAAACATGCGTATTCGTGCCACTGTGGCTGCCGTAACCGGCGCCCTGGCCCTCTCCGCCCTCGTCGTTCCGTCCGCGGCTCAGGCCGACGACGCGCACCGCTCCACTGTCCGCGATGCCGCGCGCGCCGCTCAGGCCGCGTCCGGCGCGCACTCCGGTGCGAAGTCCGGCGCGCGCGGCATCGCCGCTGCCGGGACCGCCGGTGTCCAGCTCGACCTGACCTTCTCCAAGGTCACCGTGAACGGCGGCAAGCCGATCGCCGTGGGCACCACCGCCACGAAGACCGTGGCGACCACGTACACCGTGACGCACGCCGCCGACGTGAACATCTTCTCCCCCGACTTCGTGCTCGACATCGGGCTCTACCGCGGTTCGTTCGACACTCCGACGAACGAGCTCTTCGGCGCCGAGCTCCCCACCTGCAAGGCCGTCTCCTCGACGGTCGCCACCTGCAAGGGGCGGATCGACATCTCGCCGTACGACGACCTCATCGGCAACGCGGACGCCGCGACGTGGAAGGTCACGGGCTTCGCCGTCGACCTCAGCAACCCCGACCCCAGCCAGATCGACTTCGCGGTGCAGGACGGCCTGGGTACCACCAAGCTCCAGCGCTTCTCGAAGCTGACGGTCAACGCCTCTCCGGAGCCCGTGAAGAAGGGCAGGACCATCACGATCACGGGCAAGCTGTCGCGCGCCAACTGGGAGACGCACGCCTACGCGGGCTACTCGGCCCAGCCGGTGAAGCTCCAGTTCCGTAAGAAGACCGGCTCCACCTACACCACGTTGAAGACGATCAAGTCGGGCAGCACCGGCAACCTGAAGACCACGGCCACGGCCACGGTCGACGGCTACTGGCGCTACAGCTTCGCCGGTACGGCCACCACCCCGGCCGTCACCTCCGCCGTCGACTTCGTCGACGTGCGGTAATTCCACACGTGGTCCACACGAGAAGCGGGATCTCCGGGAGGGGGTCCCGCTTCTCGTACTCCCGTCCCGTGCGTCCCCGTCCGGCCCGCCGGGTCCGCGGACGTCGACGTGCGGTAGCGGCTACGCGGGGAAGCGGCGGCTGACCAGTCTCCAGGTGAACTCCAGGGCAGCCGCCGCCATCACCGCTATCGCCACCGCCGTCCACGGCATGACCGCGCCCACCAGCTTCAGCGCGAAGAAGTTCTGCAGCCACGGCACCACCAGCACGACCAGGAACGCCGCTCCCATCGACGCGACCAGGACGATCCGCCACCACGTGTACGGGCGGGCGATGATCGCGAGCACCCACATCGAGACCAGGAACAGCGTGAGCGTCGCCACGCTGGTCTCCGCGTCCAGCGTCCCTGTCCCCGTGTAGTAGTGCCGGGCGATCATGTACGTCACGAAGGTGGCGATGCCCGCGATGAGGCCGGAGGGCACCGAGTACCGCATGACTCTGCGGACGAAGTGCGGCTGGGCCCGCTCCTTGTTGGGCGCGAGGGCCAGGAAGAACGCCGGGACGCCGATCGTCAGCGTCGACAGCAGGGTCAGATGCCGGGGCAGGAACGGGTACTCGACCTGGAAGCAGACCACCAGGATCGCCAGCAGCACCGAGTAGACGGTCTTCGTCAGGAACAGGGTCGCGACCCGGGTGATGTTGCCGATCACCCGGCGGCCCTCCGCGACCACCGACGGCAGCGTCGCGAAGCTGTTGTTCAGCAGCACGATCTGGGCGACGGCGCGTGTCGCCTCGGAGCCCGAACCCATCGACACCCCGATGTCGGCGTCCTTCAGCGCCAGCACGTCGTTGACCCCGTCGCCCGTCATCGCGACCGTGTGGCCGCGGGACTGGAGGGCGGCGACCATCTCACGCTTCTGCTGCGGGGTGACCCGGCCGAAGACCGCGTTCTCCTCCATGGCCGTGGCCATCTCGTCCGGGTCCGCGGGCAGCCGGCGCGCGTCCAGGGTGTGCTCGGCGCCGGGCAGGCCGAGCTTGCCCGCGACCGCGCCGACCGAGACGGCGTTGTCCCCGGAGATGACCTTCGTGGCGACCCGCTGGTCGGCGAAGTAGCGCAGCGTGTCCCCGGCGTCCGGCCGCAGCCGCTGCTCCAGCACGATCAGCGCGGTCGGTACGGCCTGGTGGGCGATCTCCGGCCCCTCCAGCTTGCCCTCGGCGCGCGCCAGCAGCAGCACCCGCAGCCCCTGCTCGTTGAGCTGCTCGATCTCGCCGAGCGCCGGGTCCTGGTCCGGGAGGAGCACATCGGGCGCGCCGAGCAGCCAGGTCGACGACCGCCCGTCGGCCTCGACGAACGCGGCGCCGCTGTACTTGCGTGCCGAGGAGAACGGCAGTGTCTCCGTGCACCGCCATGCCTCGCCGTTCGGGGACGGGTACGCGTCGATGATCGCCTGCAGGCTGGCGTTGGGCCGCGGATCGGATGCGCCGAGGGCCCTCAGCACCTGGCCGATGTACGGGTCGTTCGCGCCGTTCAGCGCCCGCACCTCGGTGACGTCCATCCCGCCCTCGGTGAGCGTGCCGGTCTTGTCCAGGCAGACGACGTCGACCCGGGCGAGACCCTCGATGGCGGGCAGCTCCTGCACGAGGCACTGCTTGCGGCCGAGCCGTATGACACCGATCGCGAAGGCGACCGAGGTGAGCAGGACCAGGCCCTCGGGGACCATCGGGACGATGCCGCCCACGGCGCGGGCGATCGAGTCCCGGACGTTGCTGTTGTGGACGACGAGCTGGCTGATGATGAGGCCGATCGCGGCCGGCACCATCATCCAGGTGACGTACTTGAGGATCATGCTGATGCCGCTGCGCAGCTCGGACTGGACGAGCGTGAAGCGGGAGGCCTCCTCGGCGAGCTGCGCGGCGTAGGCCTCGCGGCCGACTTTGGTGGCGGAGAACGCGCCGCCGCCCGCGACGACGAAGCTGCCGGACATCACCGGGTCGCCTGCCTGCTTCAGTACGGGGTCGGCCTCGCCGGTGAGCAGGGACTCGTCGATCTCCAGGTTGTCGGCCTCGGCCACCGCGCCGTCGACCACGACCTTGTCGCCGGGCCCGAGTTCGATGAGATCGCCGAGGACGATCTCGGAGGTGGAGATCTCGGCCGAGACCCCGTCGCGCCGGACCGTGGGTTTCGCCTCGCCGATGACCGCGAGGCTGTCCAGGGTCTTCTTGGCGCGCCACTCCTGGACGATGCCGATGCCCGTGTTGGCGATGATCACGAAGCCGAAGAGACTGTCCTGGATCGGCGCGACGACCAGCATGATCAGCCAGAGCACGCCGATGATCAGGTTGAACCGGGTGAAGACGTTGGCGCGGACGATCTCGCCCATGGAGCGGGACGAGCGGATGGGTACGTCGTTGACCTCGCCGCGGGCGATCCGCTCGGCCACCTCGGCCGCGGTCAGCCCGCTCGTGCGGACGACCGGGGCAGGGAGCTTCATCGGGTGGACCGGGTCGAGCTCGGAACCGGCGTCGATCCTGGCCGGACGGGGCCGGCCGGGTGTGTGCTCCCCGGAGGAGTGAAGTGCCCGCTGCGTCATGGTTCCGACGGTACGGGTAGAACGTCCGGTTCACCCGTCGGGGGGGGGCGAAGATCAGACCGGAGGAGGAGCGGAATGGTCCTCGGGCGGTACGGAGGTCAGGGTCGGCCCCGACTCCCGTCGGTGGCGCCGGACGCGTCAGCCGGTCCGGCCCCGGCGGCCGCCCGCTTGATCGCCGCGTCGCGCCCCCGCACGTACCAGATACCGATCAGTCCGAGCCCGGCACCGGCCAGGCACGTCCAGATCCACCACGTGTGCCCGTGGTCGTCGAACCAGCCGTAGAACGGCAGCTGCACGAGGAAGAGGACGAACCAGAGGATCGTGCCGCCCGTGATGGTGGCGACGACGGGCCCCTCCAGGGGCTCGGGTGCCTCGTGTACCGGTGTCCACTTCGCCATGGGCTCAGTCTATGCGGCCCTTATGTATGACCGACCGGCACGTGGGAGGCGGCGTCGCGGGGCTGGGCACGCACATCTGCGGCGTTGTCGTCAGTCGGCAATTCCCCCATAGCCCTAAGGGCATGGGGGGACCCCCTTCGCGTTGCCTCCCTCCTCCGCCTTGTAGCTGCACGCACCCAGTCCCGCTCCTCCTCCCACCCCCCATGTGCCGGTCGGTCTAAAGCCCCTCGGCCCAGTCGGCCCATGGGTCTACGCGCGGAGATAGCGATCTTCGCCTTATGTATTCATACTGAATCTGCTTACGGCTGGCTCGATTTATTCGTGTAAAAGTCCAAAGCTGACCACTTTTTTCTCCTTTCTACGTACGACTGAGGTCATACATGTCCCCCTCGGCCACCGCTCCGGTCGCCTCCAAGCAGCCCGCGGCTCCGCAGCCGCACGGCGGCCTGGATCGTTTCTTCAAGATCTCCGAGCGGGGGTCGTCGGTCGCGCGCGAGATCCGTGGCGGATTCGCCACGTTCTTCGCGATGGCGTACATCATCGTGCTGAACCCGATCATCCTCGGCAGTGCGAAGGACATGTACGGGCACCAGCTCAACGGCGGCCAGCTGGTCACCGCCACCGTGCTGACCGCCGCGTTCTCCACGCTCCTGATGGGTGTCATCGGCAACGTGCCGATCGCGCTGGCCGCCGGCCTCGGCGTCAACACCGTCGTCGCCCTCCAGCTCGCCCCCCGGATGAGCTGGCCGGACGCGATGGGCATGGTCGTCCTCGCGGGCATCGTCGTCATGCTGCTGGTCGCGACCGGGCTGCGCGAACGCGTGATGAACGCGGTGCCGACGTCGCTCCGCAAGGGCATCGCCATCGGTATCGGTCTCTTCATCCTGCTGATCGGTCTGGTCGACTCGGGCTTCGTCTCCCGCATCCCGGACGCCGCGCACACCACCGTGCCGCTCCAGCTCGGCAGTGACGGCCACCTCCATGGCTGGCCGGTCCTGGTCTTCATCCTCGGCGCGCTGCTCACCCTCGCGCTGATCGTCCGCAAGGTGCCGGGCGCGATCCTCATCTCCATCGTCTCGATGACGGTCGTCGCGCTGATCATCGACGCGGTGGCCGGTCTGCCGGGCGAGGCGTGGGGTCTGACCGTCCCGCAGTGGCCGGGCAACCCGGTCGCCACCCCCGACTTCGGGCTGCTCTTCCACGTCAGTCTGTTCGGCGGCTTCGACAAGGTCGGTGTGCTCACCGGCATCCTGTTCGTCTTCACCGTGCTGCTGTCCTGCTTCTTCGACGCGATGGGCACCATCCTCGGCGTCGGTGACGAGGCCAAGCTGATGGACAGGGACGGCAACTTCCCCGGCATCAACAAGGTGCTGTTCGTGGACGGCATCGCGGTCGCCGCGGGCGGTGCGAGCTCCGCCTCCGCGGGAACCTGCTTCGTGGAGTCCACCGCGGGCGTCGGCGAGGGTGCCCGCACCGGCTTCGCGAGCGTGGTCACCGGCCTGCTGTTCACGGTGGCACTGTTCCTGACGCCGCTGGCGACCATGGTCCCGTCGCAGGCGGCCACCCCGGCGCTGCTGGCCGTCGGCTTCCTGATCATCGCGGGTTCGGTGCGGGACATCGACTGGAGCGACTACACGCTCGCCGTCCCGGCCTTCCTGGCCATGGTGATGATGCCGTTCACCTACTCGATCACCAACGGCATCGGCATCGGCTTCATCGCCTTCTCCGTGCTGCGGGTGGCGGCCGGGCGCTGGCGCGAGGTGCCGGTGGCCATGTACGTCGTGTCGACGGTCTTCGTCTTCTACTACGCGATGCCGTCTCTCGGCCTCACGTGACCTCTTCCGCCCCGTAGAACTTCTGCGTCTCGTCGACGGCCGTCTTGAAGCGCTCGTCGAAGTCGTCCCGAATGAGCGTCCGGACCACATAGTCCTGGACGCTCATTCCGCGTTTGGCGGCGTGCTGCCGGAGCCGGTCGAGCAGCTCACCGTCTAGCCGCAGGCTGAGCACTGTCGATCCCATGGCAAGCAGGGTTAGGCCTCCGAGGTCGCTTGGCGTCACTTTCCGCATCCAACTCACTCGTTCGGGTGAGTGATCGGGCACGCGTGTACCACCGAATGGTCTTTAGGGTAGGTAATGAGGTACGCTAATAAACATGCCTGACCTGATCCACGACGGCGACAGTGCGGCCGCCGTGAGCTCCCTTCGTTCCGCCGTGATGCTGCTGGGCCGACGCCTCAAGCACCAGCGCGTCGACGAGTCGCTGAGCCCCACTGAGATGTCGGTGCTCGGCACGCTCGCCCGCTGCGGTTCCGCCACCCCCGGTGAGCTGGCCCGCAAGGAGCATGTGCAGCCTCCGTCGATGACCCGCATCGTCGCGCTGCTGGAGGCCAAGGGGCTGGTCAGACTGGAACCGCACCCCGATGACCGTCGCCAGAAGATGGTCAGCCAGACCGAGCAGGCCGAAGCCATGCTCGAGGAGAGCCGCTCCAAGCGGAACGCCTGGCTGGCCACCCTCGCCGAGGGCCTGGACGAGGAAGAGTGGGAGACGCTGCGCAAGGCCGCGCCCGTACTGGAGAAGCTCGCCCACCTGTGACGGCGGTACCGGACCACTGTCCGGTACCGCCGTCACTGCCTCGTCAGTCAGCGAAATGTCCACGCCGAGGAGGCGAACCCTTTTGAGTACGGGATCCGGAGCAGACTCCGCCCCCGCACCGACGTCCACCCACGAGAGCAAGCCCGGCGGGACCTTCTCGTCGCTGAAGATCCGCAACTACCGCCTGTTCGCCACGGGCGCCGTGATCTCCAACACCGGTACCTGGATGTCCCGCATCACGCAGGACTGGCTCGTCCTGAGCCTCACCGGGTCCGCCGCCGCCGTCGGCATCACCACGGCCCTCCAGTTTCTTCCCATGCTGCTCTTCGGCCTGTACGGCGGCGTCATCGCCGACCGGCTCCCGAAGCGCAAGCTCCTCCTCGTCAGCCAGGCCGCACTCGGCCTCTGCGGCATCGCCCTCGCCGTCCTCACGCTCTCCGGAGTCGTCCAGGTCTGGCACGTCTACCTGATCGCCTTCCTCCTCGGCATGGTCACGGTCGTCGACAACCCGGCCCGCCAGTCGTTCGTCTCCGAGATGGTCGGCCCGGCCCAGCTGCGCAACGCGGTCAGCCTGAACTCGGCCAACTTCCAGTCCGCCCGGCTCATCGGCCCCGCCGTCGCGGGTGTCCTGATCACCACGGTCGGCAGCGGCTGGGCGTTCATGTTCAACGGTCTGTCGTTCCTCGCCCCGCTCATCGGTCTGCTGATGATGCGTACGAGCGAACTGCACAAGGCGGTCGTCGTGCCGCGCGCCAAGGGGCAGCTGCGCGAGGGGCTGCGCTATGTCTCCGGCCGCCCCGAGCTGATCTGGCCGATCGTCCTCGTCGGCTTCGTCGGCACGTTCGGCTTCAACTTCCCGATCTGGCTCACCGCCTTCGCGGACGAGATCTTCCACGGCGGCGCCGGGATGTACTCGTTCTTCAACATCCTCATGGCCGCCGGCTCCCTGGCCGGAGCCCTGCTCGCCGCCCGCCGCCGCTCCTCGCGGCTGCGGATGATGGTGGCGGCGGGCACCGCATTCGGTCTCCTGGAGATCATCGCGTCCCTGTCGCCGTCCGTCTGGCTCTTCGCGATCCTGCTGGTCCCGATCGGCATGATCGGCCTGACGACCAACATCAACGCGAACACGAGCGTCCAGATGGCGGCCGACCCGGCCATGCGCGGCCGGGTGATGAGCCTGTACATGATGGTCTTCGCCGGGGGTACGCCGGTGGGCGCCCCGATCGTGGGCTGGATCAGCGACGCGTACGGCGTCCGGACCGCCATGGCGGTCGGCGGCGCGTTCTCACTGCTGGCCGCGCTCGGCGTCGGCTTCATGCTGGCCCGCGTCGGCGGCCTGCGCCTCAAGGTCGACCTGCGGCCGGGCCACCCGCATGTGCGGTTCGTCCCGCGCGAGCAGCTGGCGACGGCGGCCTGACGCCGCTCCGTCACGGACGTGATACGGCCTCGACCGGTGAACCTGCCGGTCGGGGCCGCCGCATGTGCGGAGGGTGTCAGTCGCGTGGGAACTCGTCGGTTCGGAGGGTGATACCGGCGGAGGTGCCGGTGAGGTCGATGTCTGTGCCGAAAAGCACGGTCAGCTTCGATCCGTACACGCCGTTCGTGGGATTCCGGAAAACGTGGCACTCGCCGCTGTACGGGTCGGCGATCAAGTACACCGGAACGCCCGCCGCCGCATACGCGTCCTTCTTCGGTCCGTAGTCGTTCATCGCGGTGCCCTTCGAGATCACCTCGGCCACGAACTCCACACCCGAGAACAGCCAGTTTCCTTTGTCGTCCTTCGCGGCGTCCTCCCTCAGCGCCAGCACATCTGCCGCGAACCCGTTCAGGTGTCCAGGAAAGTCGACCCGCACATCGGACTTCACGCGCCGGCGCGGATATGTGGCCCGCAGTTGCTCGAAAATGTCGGCAATGATGTCCCAGTGGGTGTTTCGCTGAGGCGACATGAAGATGTTTCCCCCGACGATCTCGGTCTTGATTCCCTCGGGGACGGGCATCTTCTCGAGCCACTCGAACATGGAGTCCAGAGTCCGCTCGTCGCGCTCTTCGGCCATCTCGATCCTGTCGGTGTCTACGACGGTCATCGTGGCGCTCCTCCCCGCTGCCGCACGGGCGCGGGCAGCCACGTAGTACAACGATACGCACGGTGACCGGGACACGCCGTTACGGTGCGACACTCGGTTCATGAGCCGCATGAGACTGTTCGTCGCCGTCCTGCCGCCCGACACCGCCATCGCGGAGCTCCGCCGCGCCGTCGCCCCGCTGCACACCCTTCCGGGCGCCGGTGGCCTGCGCTGGACCGGAACCGACGCGTGGCACTTCACGCTCGCCTTCCTCGGTGTGGTCGACGACGCGCTGCTGCCCGATCTGCACGAGCGGCTGGCGCGCGCCGCCGGTCGCACCGAGCAGTTCCCGCTGCGCATGCACCGCGGCGGCCGGTTCGACGGCCATGTGCTGTGGGCCGGGGCCGCGGGCGGCCTCGACACGCTGAGGCTCCTCGCCGAGCGCGCCGACGCCGCCGCCCGCCGCGCCGGTGTGCCGATGGACGAGCACCGCCGCTACACCCCGCACCTCACCCTCGCCCGCAGCCGCGCCGAGGCGGACCTGCGCCCCTTTCTGGAGGCCCTGGACACCTTCGAGGGCACACCGTGGGAGGTCGGCGAGGTCGCTCTCGTACGCAGCAATCTGCCGGTCTCCGGGGTGCCGGGGGAGCAGCCGCGGTACGAGGTGGTCGCATCCTGGTCGCTGGGACACTGAGCGGTGCGGTTACGCTCGACGGGTGGACCCGAAGACCAGAAACCGCATCATGGCGGCCGTGCTCGTGCTGATGTTCGCCGTCGTCGCCGTGGCAGCCGCGCTCGGCGGCTGAACGGCCGGCACCGCCTCCCGTCAGGCGAGCCCCAGCCCCCGGGCGGTCTCCCTCGCGAACGCCTCGGGGTTGTCCAGCATGATGTTGTGCCCGCACTCCGGGACCGGCACGACCCGCACCCCGGCCGCGACGAGACCGTCCTCGCCGGGCAGTGGCCCGTCGCTCTCCGGCCGAAGGAAGGTGCGCGGAATCTTCAGCTCCAGCAGCAGCTCGCGCATCGTGGGCGTCGTCCCCCGCGCGAGGTGCACGGCGCTGCGGTGCAGCGCCTCCGGGCCGGCGAGCCGCATTGTCGACCACCAGTGGGAGCCCACCCGGTCGCGCACTTCGTGCCGGCCGTGATCGAGGAACTCCTCCTCCGTGTACGCGGCGATGCCGCTGGTGCCGGGCCGCGGCGGAGCGGGCGCGACCGGGTCGAGGTTCGCGTCGACTAGGACCAGCCGCGCCACCAGGTCCGGATGGCGCGCCGCGAGCACGATGGCCACCGCGCCGCCCATGCTGTGCGCGATGATGTCCGTGGCGTACGCGTCGGCTGATCGGAGCGCGACGGCAATCGCGTCGGCGTGCGCTTCGAGGGTGTAGTCGACATCCGTGGGCCGGTCGCTGATGCCGAAGCCAAGCATGTCCATGAGCAGCGAACGGCTGCCGGCGAGGAGCGGATGGACGGCGCTCGCGGTGAAGTACGGACCGGACGAGGCGCCCAGCCCATGCAGATAGACGCGGGTCGGTGCCGTGCTGCCGGGGATCTCCACCCACCGGATGCGTGCGCCGCCCGCTGTCACCTGTGCGTTCTTCATGCTCTCCCGCTCCTCTCCGGCCAGGTAAAATCTCGGCGAGACTATATATCGGCGCCGATGTATAGAGCAATGAGGGAGGATGCTCGGGTGTTGGAACTGGCCATCCTGGGATTTCTGTACGAGCAGCCGTTGCACGGCTACGAGCTCAAGCGACGCGTCGCCCACCTCACCGGCCACGTCCGCCCGATCGCGGACGGCACCCTGTACCCGGCGATCAAGCGCCTGGAGCGCGCCGGATGGCTCGGCCGCCGGACCGAGCCCGGCAGCAGGGCCGCCCCCCGCC
This sequence comes from Streptomyces sp. NPDC048496, assembly GCF_043200055.1. Classification (NCBI taxonomy): domain Bacteria; kingdom Bacillati; phylum Actinomycetota; class Actinomycetes; order Kitasatosporales; family Streptomycetaceae; genus Streptomyces; species Streptomyces sp. NPDC048496. Next base: position 189,591 of record NZ_JBICXB010000007.1, read on the forward strand.
ACACGCTGACCCTGACGGGCGACGGGCGCGAGGAACTGCTCCGCCGGCTGCGCGAGGCCGACGCGGTGGACATCAGCGACGAGAACCGCTGGTTCACCGTCCTCGCCTTCCTCCGCCATCTCCCGGCGCCCGCCGAGCAGGCGGACGTGCTGCGGCGCAGGCTGGCGTTCCTGCGGGAGCCGAGCAGTTTCTTCTACGACTACAACTCCGAGGGCGAGCGCCCGCTCGGAGCGGAGGCGTTCGACGACCCGTTCCGCCGAGGCGTTCTCACGATCGCCCGCGCGACGAGCGAGGCGGAACTGAGCTGGCTGGCAACGACGCTGAAGGACCTCGAAACCCGCTGAGACCGCCCGCCGGCCCCTTGCCTCGAGCGGACTCGAAGACGTTGGCTTGGCGCCCATGAAGTACACCCGGCTCGGACGCACCGGACTCGAGGTCAGCCGACTTGTCCTCGGCACCATCCCTGATCTTGCGTGGGTATCCCCGGCTTCAGCCGGGGAGGGAAACGCATCCTTGGTCCGGAGGCGCGAAGTGCCGGAGTTCGCTGCGCCTGGGGGGATGGTCAGGCAGGCTGCTTCTGCCCTTCGATGTACTGGCGGATCACGGTCAGCGGTGCTCCGCCGCAGGATCCCGCGAAGTAGGAGCGGGACCAGAAGGCCGATCCCATGCCGATGCGGTTGATTCGCCCGGTGTACTCCGCTCGCAGGTACCTGGAGCTGACGCCCTTGAGGCTGTTGATCAGCTTCGACAGGGCGACCTTCGGCGGGTAGTGCACCAGCAGGTGGACGTGGTCGGCTTCGCCGTTGAATTCCCGCAGCTCTGCCTCGAACTTGCCGCAGACCTCGCGCATGATCTCTTCGCACCGCTTCAGCATGTCGTCATCGAACACACCGCGCCGGTACTTGCCCGTGGTCCCCGCTGCACGGCGGACTCCTCGGCGGTGTGATCCGCAAGGAGCGCGAGGGAGGCGCGGCCCGTTCGACGTCAGGCCGGTCCGCGGACGCGCTCGCCAACACCACCGTGCGGGCGCAGATCCAGGCGTACGAGGACCTGCTCGACAAGCACGGCCTGGAGCCCGGAGAGGTGGGGCTGGCCTGGCTGCTGACCCGGCCGGGTGTGACCGGACCGATCTCCGGCCCGCGCACGCGGGAGCAGCTGGACTCGGCGGTGCGCGCGGTGGACCTCGAGCTGTCGGACGAGGTGCTCGCGTCCCTGGACGAGATCTTCCCGGGCCCGGGTCCGTCGCCGGAGGCCTTCGCCTGGTAGGTGACGGGGCGGCTGAACGCCTGAGCCCGGCTCTGCGACAGGTGCGCGGAACCGGGCTCAGGTCATGCGGGGACGTCCGTCAGCGGACCGCGGCGGCTACTTGAGGTAGACGAGGCCGTCCGTCGTGATCGCCGGACGGCCCGAGGTGGCGACGACGACGATCTTGACGGTGTGCTTGGCACTGGTGGACCAGCTCTTCGTCCACAGGGCGTCGCGGTACTTGGTGGTGGACGACTTCAGGTCGACTGTGGCCACCTTCGTACCGTCGACATACACGTACGCCTGGCCGGACGTGGAGGCGCGCGAGACCACCCAGGCGGCGGAACGGCCGGTGAATGTCCAGCTCAGGCTCGCGCCCTTGGCGGAGCTGGAGTACGACTTGCCGCCCAGGTACGAGGACGAGGACTTGGCCGTCCAGGTGCCGGTCTTCGTGGCCGAGGTCTCCTGGAGGATGACCGGGGTGCCGGCGACGGAGGCGGCCGCGGTGTTGCCCGCGAGGTCGTACGCGCTCATGGACCACGTGGTCGCCACGCCGGACGTCGCGGTGTGCGAGGCGCTCGTGGTGGTCGGGCCGTAGGTCTTGGCGACCGGGGCGGTCAGCCGGACCTCCTTGAGCGACGCGGTGTCGGTCGCCTTCCACTTCAGGGTGAGCGGGACGGCGGTGGTGTTCACCGTGCCGGTGCGCAGCTCGAGGCTGGGCTTGGTGGTGAAGCTCGGCGCCGTCTGGTCGGCGACCACGGTCGCCGCAGCGGACAGGGTCGTCTTTCCCGACTGGTGGGTGGCGCGGACCTGGACCGTGTGCGTGCCGGCGCCGAGGGTGGCCTTCGCCGAAGTGGCGGTGCCGGCTGCGGTGGCGACGCTCTTGCCGTCGACCAGCAGCTCGTACGTGGAGATGAAGGCGCTCGGAGTGGTCGCCGACCAGCCCACGGTGACCTCGGACTTGGTGTAGTACGTCGTGCCCGAGAGCCCGGCGCCGGTCACCGACTTGATGGCCAGTCCGGTGACGGGGCCCGCGGCGAGGCTGCGGATCGCGGGCAGTTGCCCGTACAGCTTGGTGCCGGGGCACTCGGAGCTGAAGCCGTCGCGGTGGCCGGAGATCTGCTGGAAGGAGTACTGCTTACCGACGGTGAAGGTCTTGCCGAAGCCGTTGGACTGGGTGGCGCCCGCGGTGAGCATGGTGGTGCCCGCCGGGTCACCCTTGTACTGGCCGAGCTTCCACGCGGCGATCCGGGCCACCGAGGTGGTCACCGCGCTCGGGGCGGCCGTGTCCGTGTAGGTGCCGAGGACGGAGATACCGGTCGACTCCCGGTTGAAGCCGTAGGTGTGTGAGCCGAGGACCGGCCGGTCCAAGCCGCCCTTGCGGCCCTCGAAGATCGTCCCGCACTTGTCGACCAGGAAGTTGTAGCCGATGTCCCTCCAGCCGTTGCTCTTGACGTGGTACGCGTACACGCCGCGCACCATCGCCGCGGAGTCGGCGCAGGAGTAGTCGTTGGTCCCTGCGGTGTGGTGGACGAAGACGGCCTTGACCGTGGCGTTGTACTCCGGCGCCTGCGGGCTGATCGACTCGTCGGCGCCCCAGCCCGCACGCGAGGTGATGGGCGGCTTGGGCACGGTCGACGGCGGCGCGGGCGACAGCGACGCGGACGGCGAGGTGCTCGCGGACGGCGAGGTTTTCGCGGTCGGCGAGGAACTGCTGCTCGCCGTGGGCGAGGGGCTGCCCGTTGCCGTCTCGGAAGGTGTCGCGGACGGCGTCTCGGATGCCGGGGCGGGGTCGGACTCCGTGGCCGTGGGGGCCGGTTCCGAGGTGGCCGCCGGATCGGCCGCGGGGGAGTCGGACGACGACGGGTCGTCGGTGGGGACGTCGTTCTCGGCGACGAAGGCGGCCGGGGCCGCGTGCAGCGACGAGCCCTTGCCGGGGTCGACGGTGTCCAGCCGCAGCCCGGCGGGCAGCTTCGCGGAGACCTTGGCGCCCGCGGTGACGCGCACCTCGACACCGTTGGACGGGCCGACCCACCGCGGTTCGGTGGACCCGCGGACGCCGGAACGGCCCGCCTCCATACGGCCGTCGATGTCGGTCTCCAGCGGCATCCAGGACGTCCAGGTACCGTTCGCGGCCGACCTGGTCCGTACCTCGACCGCTCCCGTCACCTTCGCCGCCGGGTCGGTCCAGGTGACCCCCAGCATGCTGAACGGTGCGGTGTCCCGTCGGCCGAGCGACGCGGAACTGCCGTCCGCGGCCACCTTCAGCGCCGTCTTCCGTACGTCGGTCCTGACCGGACCGGCCTTGCTGTCACTGTTGTCCGCGGAGCCGCCGGTCACGTTCTGGAACACCACGAAACCTGCCACGGCTGCCGTCGTCACGGCAGCCGTGGTCCATATTTTTCGGTGCGATCTCACGTCGTATCCCTCGGGGGGTGTCACGGGGGTGGCAAGGAGCCGTTGGATCACGGCGTTCGCACAGCCTTCCATGACCGTCCGACGGCCCGTCCCGCGCCCCCGGCGACCAGGGCGTTTCTTGAGGATTGGGCCGAATTGGGGGGGGGAGCCAGGCCTGATCCGAGAAAAGGTCCTGGTGCCCCTCCCGGCAGCCTTGCGGGTTCTGGCGGTGCGAGCGCGTGTGCCAGTGATCGGTGAGGGCGTCGGCCGGTGGTCAGGCGACGGGGGACGCGGTGGCGCGGCTGGTCCTGGTCGACGCGAACCTCGACCCGGTCGCGCCCGCCCCGGCGGCTCCGCCACCCCCGGTTGGCCGCCGTCGCCAGCTCTCAAGTCCCACGGCCAGTTCGTGTACTGGGTGATGACGCCGCCCAGGAAGACGCCTGCCGTTCCGCCGGCCGCCGCACGTGTTGTCCAGGGGGATGCTACGGAGCCAACGCGATGTCGAAGAGGTGGATGCCGGCATTGGCCGGGAGCACCACGAGTTCGACCTGCTTGGCCGGGTCCAGGGCGATGGAGTGCGCGAAGACCCGATAATCGATGCCGGCGTTGCCGTACCCATCGGGACGGTTGCGGCCGTCCGTCGACTTCACGAGCGTCGCGCCGTGTGCCGTTGGGTCCTGGAACGACCAGTTGGGGAAGCCGATCGACCCGGTGGTGCTCGACCCGTCGGCGTAGATCACCGTCGCCGTGCCGGTGGCCCCCAGGCCGGCGCCGGAGCCGAGGAAGACCAGCTTGCTGCCCTTGCCGGCGACCTTCACGGCCTGTCCGGTGCTCGACACGCTGTTCTTGGTGCCGGGGGCTGCGGCAGGCCAGGTCAGCTGGGCGCCGAGGGCGCTGACGGACGCTCCGGGCGTCAGTCCGACGGCGGCGAGTTTCTGTGCGGAGAAGCTGTTGCCCTCGCCGTCGAACTTACCGGCCTTGGTGTCGTTCTCGTCGGTGATGGCGACCTTGTTGTACGCGTCGGAGAGGTGGGCCAGCGCGGGGCCGGAGCGCTCGACCCGCGTGCCCGTGGCGGCACCTTGGCCGTCGCCTCCCTTGTAGGTGGCTGTGGCCGTGAACGTGCGCATGGTGAAGCCCGCGCGCTGTTCGGGCACCCGGATCTGGAACTCCGCCGTGGCCTCGGCACCCGGCTTGAATGATCCGTCGACGCTGCGCACCGCGGGCTGCACGGCCCACCCGACGGGGCCGTTGAAGGTGACATTGAGCCGGCTCAGGCGCTCGGGTCCCGTGTTGGTGACGGTGACCTTCACCTCCGAGATGGCAGGGCCGTTCAGGTCGATGGGGGCGATCGTCACCTGGGTGCGCGCCTCGGAGGCGGCCGGGCCCTGCGGCGCGGCGGTCGCGGGGGTGGAGGTGAACGCCGCGGCCGCCACCGCCAGGGCTGCCGCGGCTCTTCGGGCTGCGGTCACATGTACGGACATGAATGCTCGCTCCTTCTCTTACGGTTCGGGCAGTGCTCGGTCAGGGTTCAGGGGGCAGGGCTGGACGTGGGCCGGAGTCACACGGGCGGCATCTCGATCATGCGCGAGTCGAGGCCGAGACGGAGGTTCACCCACGCGCCCCGGGTGAAGTCCGGGATCGCCACCGGTTTGCCGTCCTTCTCCAGGGACATGACGCTCAGCGGCACCGGCGCGCACCAGGCCGCCGAGTCGTACACGTCGATGTCGGGCACGAGGCCGGCCCGCATCAGCTGCACGGTGCGCCACTGCAGGACGTAGTCCATGCCGCCGTGGCCGCCGTTGTTCACGGCGTCGTCGCCGATCTTCTTCCAGAGCCAGTGGTCGTACTCCTTGCCATACGACTCGAAGTCCCGCCAGGAGTCATCGCTGTGGTCGGGCTCGAAGTAGACCCGGGCGCCCGTGGAGGAGGTTCCGGCGTAGTCCTCGAAGAGGCCGCGGCTGCCGGCGAGGCTGTTGATGCGGCTGTACGGGCGGGGCTCGCTCACATTGTGCTCGGCCCGGATCGTCCGGCCGTTGGCGGTCTCGATCATGCAGGTGACGAGGTCGCCATTGATGTAGGTCTCCTTCCACGAGGGGTGGCCCTTGGGGACGAAGCGCTCGCGGTAGTCGGCCAGGCCCTTCGGGGCGGTCGCGGTGGCACGCAGCGTGGTCATCCGGTCGCCGCGGTTGATGTCCATCGCCGCGGCGATCGGGGCGAGACCGTGCATCGGGTAGAAGGAGGCGGTGCTGCGGGTGTGCCACAGGCGGCGCCAGGAGTCGGTGTAGTACGTGTCGGAGAACAGCAGGGCGCGCAGGTCGTGCAGGTAGCCGCCGTGGCCGTTCGTGACGTCACCGAAGACTCCGTCGTGCGCCATCTTGAGCATGGCCAGCTCGTTGCGGCCGTACGAGCAGTTCTCGGCAAGCATCAGGTGCCGCCGGGTCCGCTCGCAGGTGTCCACCAGGTCCCACAGCTCGTCGAGCTGGGTAGCGATGGGAAGTTCGACGATGACGTGCTTGCCGGCCAGCAGCGCGGCCTTGCCCTGCCGGTAGTGGAACTCCCAGGGCGTGGCGATGTAGACGAGGTCGATGTCGTCCCGCTTGAGCATCTCGGCGTACGAGTCGGCGGAGCCGCCGAACTCTGCGGGGCGCGGCTTGCCCGCCTTGACCAGGTCGTCCGCGACGCGCTTGGCGCGGTCCGCGCGGATGTCGCAGACGGCGGTGACCTGACAGCCGGGCACGGCGGACCAGCCCTGGGTCATGCCGCTGCCGCGGTTGCCGAGGCCGACGACGGCGACCTGGACGGTCCGGTGCACCTCGTACGGCACGTTGATCATGGAGGTCTGGCCGGCGATGCGGCGCGGCTCGGAGGCCGTGACCGCTCCGGAAGCGCCCGGCGCGGCGAGCGCGGGGGCGGACCCGGCGGCTCCGAATCCGACGGCGATCGCGCCTGTGGCCACCGCCCCTCCGAGAACCGAACGCCGCGAGACTGCGGGGACTTCAGACATGAAGGGACTCCAGATTCGGCTGGTCGGGATCCTGGCGGGACGACTGTGACGGGCATGACAACTTCATGTCAATAGATGTTTACAAAATGCTTCTGGCGCTCATAAATGAACATCGCGGGCCCGCGTTCCGCTGCATCTGTGTGCACGGCGGGGCGGGCCCGGCCCGATCCGAAAGGCAAGGACCTAGCGCGACGCGAACCGGTCCAGCGCCTCCAGCACCGCCCGGCTGGTCGCCGCGCCGCCCGGATGTCCCGACCCGTCGATCACGGTCAACTCCGCGTCCGGCCATGCCTGGGCCAGCTCCCAGGCGGTGATCAGCGGCCCGCCCAGGTCGAGCCGGCCGTGCACCAGCACCCCGGGGATCCCGGCCAGCCGCCCGGCGTTCCGGATCAACTGCCCCTCCTCCAGCCAGGCTCCGTTGGAGAAGTAGTGCGAGCAGATCCGCACCAGGGCCTGCTGCGCCCTGCCCGGCCTGCCGCTGTACGGGGGCGGTCCCGCGTATGTCTCGTGGGAGAGCGCCGCGTCCTCCCACGCACACCAGTCCGCCGTCGCCCTCGCCCGTACCTCCGCGTCCGGGCTCTCCATCCGGGGCAAAGGGGCCAGAGTACGGCGGGGCGTAGCCTGGCTGCCGTGAATTCCACCGCCCGGATCCTGGCCGTACTCGACGAACTGCTCACCGAAGTGGGCCCGGAGGAGCGCGGCGCTCTCTGGCAACTGGCTGAACAAGGGCGTGAGTTGGACGCCAATCTGGTGCGTCTGCCGCCGGACGCCGAGGTCGGCGAGCATCAGGAGGACGTCCTGGACGTCCTTCTCGTCGTCATCGCGGGCAGCGGCCGGGTCGTCGCCGGGGGCGACGTGCTGAACCTGGCCCCGACCACGGTCGTCTGGCTGCCCCGCACCTCCCGCCGCGCCCTCGCGGCGGGCCCGGACGGACTCGCGTACCTGACCGTCCACCGCCGCCGCCCGGGTCTGAACATCAAGCCGTCGGTCCACGCGTCGGTGGCGCACGAAGGCGGCGAGGGGCCCTGCATGCTGGACCGGGTCTGCCCCGAGTGCGGCCGCCTTTCGCCGGACCCGGCGCCGGTGTTCTGCAGCCGGTGCGGGGAGCGGTTCCCGGAGGGGTGAGGTGACGGCGGGAGGGGCTGCGTGGCGCAGCCTCTTTCTTCGGGATCACGTCGCGGCCCGGACCCGGACCGCTAGCGTGAACCCATGCCGCATATCTCTGCGCTCCTCGTCATCGACATGCAGAACACTCTGGTGGCCATCGCGCACCGGGCCGCCGAGACCGTCGCCGCGATCGCCGGGCTCCGCGAACGTGCCAAGGCCGCGGGCGTACCGATCGTGACGATTCAGCACCGCGGTGAAGGGCTGGAGGCCGGCACCGAGGGCTGGCGGATCGTGCCCGAACTCGCTCCCGCCGCTGACGAGGAGGTCGTCCACAAGACCGCCGCGGACAGTTTCCTGGACACCGCTCTCGACAAGACCCTCAAGACGCTGGGAATCACCGAGGTGGTCGTCACCGGGTTCGCGACCGAGATCTGCGTGGACACCACGGCGCGGCAGGCGCTGAGCCACCGGTACGACGTGGTGCTGGTGGCCGACGGCCACACCACGTCCATCCGGCCCGACGCCGGCGAGTACGCCGCTCCGGACCGGTCGATCGCGCACCACAACGAGATCTACCGGCACATCGACTTCCCCGGGCGGAGCATCCGCGTGCTGCCCGCGTCCGAAGTGGACTTCGCGGTCCTGTCGTAGCAGGGGGCGCGGCCGTGCCCCGGCCCGTTGACGCACCGCTCGGCGGTGGCCCCCTTCGCCGGGGCTCTGCCACGTAATACGTCGCAAACAGAGGTAAAATGGGCAGGTGGTGGCGAGTGATCTCCCCGATGAACTCGCCGGACTTCTGCCCCGCATCCAGCGGCTCGCCCGGCGGCGGCTGTGGAGCGGTCTGCCCACGCCACGGCTGCGCGGAGCGCACGCGGAACTGTTGCGGCTGGTTGCCGCCCGGCCCGGAATCCGGGTCTCGGCGGCTGCGCGCGAACTCTGCCTCGCGCCCAACTCCGTCTCCACGCTGGTCAACCATCTGGTCGCGGAAGGCCTGTTGCGGCGGGAGCCGGACCCCGGCGACGGGCGGGCCGCGCTCCTCCACCCGACCCCGGCGGGCGTCGGCCGGCTGCACGACTGGCGGGCCCGGCGCGACGCGCTCTTCCGCGAACACGTGGCGAAACTCGACGCCGCCGACCGGGCCGCGCTGACCGCCGCGCTCCCGTCACTGCGCAGACTCGCCGAGTCACTGCGCGAAGGAGAGGAGACCCCATGACTCCCGCCCTCCGCTGCACCGGTCTGACCTACTCCTTCGGTACCGCGAAAGCCGTCGACGGCCTGGACCTGCTCGTCCGCCCCGGCGAGGTCTTCGGACTCCTCGGGCCCAACGGCGCGGGCAAGACCACCACGCTGCGTGCGATCACCACGCTGCTGCCCGTCCCCCCCGGCGTCATCGATGTGTTCGGCCACGACGCGGCCCGGCAGAAGATGGCCGTACGGCGCCTGCTCGGTTACGTACCGCAGCAGCTGTCGGCCGACGCCAGTCTCACCGGCCGGGAGAACGTCGCCCTCTTCGCGCGCGTCTTCGACGTGCCCCGCCGGCAGCGCGCGGCCCGTGTCGGGCAGGCGCTGGACGCGGTCGGGCTCGGCCCCGAGGCGCACCGGCTCGCCGCCACGTACTCCGGTGGCATGGTGCGCCGCCTCGAACTCGCTCAGGCGCTGGTCAGCGCACCCCGCCTGATGATCCTGGACGAGCCGACCATCGGTCTGGACCCGATCGCCCGCGACAGTGTCTGGGACCGCATCAACGAAATCCGTGCCGGCACCGGGATGACGGTGCTGGTCACCACCCACTCCATGGACGAGGCGGACCAGCGCTGCGGCCGGCTCGCCCTGATGCATCTGGGCAGACTGCGCGCGCTCGGCACGCCCGCCGAGCTCAAGAGCGAACTGGTCGGGCACCGCGAAGAGTCCGGCGATACGGCTCTGCCGCCACCGACCCTGGAGGACGTCTTCCGGTACCACTCCGGAAGCGGCCTGGACGACCCCGGTTCTCCGGGAGAGAAGGGAGCCTTCAACGATGTCCGCCGTACCCGTCGCACCGCATCCCGCCGCGGCTGAACCCGGCTCGCCCGACCGCCGCTTCGCCCTCCTCCTGGAACCGCCGCCCGCCCGCACGGGCTGGCGCGTCGTCCCCGCGCGGGTCGCGGCGATGTGCGCCGTCGAACTGCAGAAGCTGCGCCACGACCGCACCGAGATCTACACCCGCGCCGTCCAGCCCGCGCTCTGGCTGCTGATCTTCGGCCAGACGTTCTCCCGTATCCACGCCATCCCCACCGGCGGCGTTCCGTATCTCGACTTCCTGGCGCCCGGGATCATCGCCCAGTCCGCCATGTTCATCGCGATCTTCTACGGCATCATGATCATCTGGGAGCGGGACTCCGGCGTCCTCACCAAGCTCATGGTCACGCCGACGCCGCGGACCGCCCTGGTGACCGGCAAGGCCTTCGCCGCCGGGGTGAAAGCCGTGATCCAGGCGGCGGTCGTCATCGTGATCGCCGCGGCGCTCGGCGTCGGCATGACCTGGAATCCGCTGCGGCTGCTGGGCGTTGTCGTGGTGGTCGTCCTCGCGTCGGCGTTCTTCTCCTGCCTGTCGATGTCGATCGCCGGGATCGTCCTCACCCGCGACCGGCTGATGGGGATCGGCCAGGCCATCACCATGCCGCTGTTCTTCGCCTCCAACGCGCTCTACCCGGTCGCGCTGATGCCCGGCTGGCTCCAGGCGATCAGCAAGGTGAACCCGCTGAGTTACGAGGTCGACGCCCTGCGCGGACTGCTCATCGGCACGCCGGCCCACCTCGGCCTCGACTTCGCGGTACTCGCTCTCGCCGCGTGCGTCGGCATCGCCGCCGCCGGTTCGCTCCTCGGCCGACTCGCCCGCTGAGCCCGATCCGGGCCCGCTGCGGCACTGTGGGCGCGGAGTTCATCTGCGTGGGTGACGGGCGATCGGCAGGCCGTGACGGTCCTGTGCAGGACTCGTCGGCGCGTCCGGTTCGGGCAGGTCCAGAGCGCGGGCGAGGGCGGCGGTGACGGGGGCGGCGTGGTCGGGCAGGTGCCGGGCTGCCCAGCCGGAGGCCAACCGGAGGCCAACCGGAGGAAGTCGGCGAGGTCACGCTCCGCGTCGGCGAGCAGGCGGCGCAGCTTGGTGACGGGCACCTCGATCACCGGGCTGTCGTTCTCCTCCGCGTCGACGGTCAACCGGACGGTGTCGCGGCTGCGTTCGGCGAGGGGGGGACGGATCATGGCCGAAGGAGGCCCAGCCGCTGCCGTCGACGACATCCAGCCAGTCGCGCCACTCCTCCAGACCGTTGCAACAGCCCGGCACCAGGGTGGTGCCGGTGGCGCTGTCCGTCACCGCGGTCGGCCGGCGGCTCGTCGCGGAGGGCTGCGGGCGCTACCACGTCGGGCCCGGGCCCGTGTGGGGCGAGGCCGACGTCCTGTCGTACGCCGTCTGGCAGCGCAGGCTCGGGTACGTGGGGGCCGCGGCGGACGGGGTTCCGGGGCGCGCGAGCTGGGACCGGCTCCGCGTACTCCGCACCTGAGACCCGGAATGGAGACCCCCATGAGCGACGACACTGTCGCCGTCGAGCTGGAGCGGCTGCGCCGCAGCGTCGACGTCGGATTCGCCACCACGCGCGGCGACCTGGCGCTGCTGCTGCAACGCGCCGACCAGACCGACAAGACGCTCGGCGAGCACGAGGATCGTCTGGACGCCCTGGAGCGCACCCGCTGGCCGCTGCCGTCGCTCGCGGCCCTGACGTCCTGCGCGGCGCTGGCCGTCGCGGTCTGGGAGGCGACGGGGCGCCACTGATTACGTGAAGGGGCACGTGAAGGGGCCGGGAGGTTTTCACCTCCCGGCCCCTTCACGCATTTACAGCTGCACCTACGGCTACGTCTACTGCTCCGGCGCCCGCTTGGGCCGCCACATCACCAGCGCGCCAGCCTGCTGCACTTCCTGGTACGGCACCAGGTCCCGGCGGTACGAGGCATGAACCGCCGCCTCCCGTTGCTGCATCGCCGCTGCTTCGTCCATATCCGCCGGACAGAACCTGGTTGAGGCGCTCGAAAACCGGTGGAGCAGCGCCGCTGTGCGCCACTACCGTGCTGCCGAACCAAGTCGTCGAGTCAAGGACATGCCGTTGTACACCCTGTGAGACCTCCCGAGAGCTGATGTGTCGCGCGTCGCGCATGTGCGCCGCGCTCCTTTTTGCTGCGGACCTCTCACTGGAACCGGTGTACTTCTGTGCTCAATAACTGGGTCGTCATGCCCACCTGCCTGCCGACCGTTCTCCGCCGTTGCCACGCGTGCGCGTCCGAGCGCTTCCGGGCAAACGGCAAATTTCGCGTCAACGCAAACCACAAGCTTCTCGACGCCTGGCTCCTCGTGCTCTGTACCGCTTGCGGGGACACGGCAAAGCTCACGGTCCTGGAGCGGATGAACGTGCGCTCCGTACGACCTGAGCTGCTGGACCGGATGCATGACAACGACCCTGGCCTGGCAGCTGAGCTGCTCCAGGATCCGGTCGTGAGGCGCCGTAATCGCATCGCCCTCGACTGGGACAACGCCTGGCGCCTCGACACCGGCGGATCGGATCACCTGGACCGCGAGGTGATCGACGTCGCGGTCCGCTTTGCGGCGCGGATCCCTGTCCGGCCGGTGCGACTGATCGCTGAAGGTTGCGGTCTTTCGCGGGCCGAGGTCGAGAGACTGATCACGGAGGGGAAACTCGTATCGGCGATCCGGCTGAGCGGCAAGCTCTCTGGCGACTTCACCTTCACGCTCAAGCGCTGAGCCCTCCTCGGGACCAGGGGCCTGTCCGGCAAGATCCGCCGGACAGGCCCTGGGGCGTGTATCGGGTTGTGATCGATTCCCGGACTCGTCCTGTGAATCCGTGGCGCAGTGTCACCGCGGGCGGAACAGCGCTGATCCACCGTCATGGATGGCGCGCAGCCACGGCTGGCGGACGGCGGGCAGGCGGGCGAGTGTGTGGAAGAAGACCCGATGGACGACCATCAGCTGCCTCCAGGGGCGCGGCGGCAGTGGGTCGTCGCGCTCGACGGCGGCGGGCAGCCTTCGGGGCACCGCAGGGGTCCGGAAGTGTCTCCCCGGAAACCGTGGGTGGATTCGGCCTCGCCGCATTCCTGGGCTGGGCCATAAGGATCCTCGGCAGCGGAATCAGTCAGGGACCTGCTTGCGCCATGGGAGGAGCTTGCTGAACCAGTGAGCAGGCCTGCAATGCTATAGGCAAAGCGGCTTGAGTGGCCGTGGCGCGACGGTTAAGGTTGTGGCGCCACGGCCACCTGTCTAAGGAACTTCAGGTGGACCTTCACGTAGAAATGCAACTCGATTCTCGCGACACAAAGAAGCGCGGGGCGACAATTGCGCAGTGGTTCAACGTTTCTTTGAACAGTCTGTTTCTCCAGACCGCACCTCCCGGAGCTTTCTGGACTGCCGGACTGGCGAGGGAGGAGGGAGACTCGCTGGAATTCTTTGAAGGCCTGGACAGTATTCAAAGTGATTTCCTGGGGAAACTAGTCTGTTTTCCTTACGCGGCCCGGCTTGTCCTTATGTATGGAGAGCAAGAGATTGGCAGCGTAAGTAGTACCCATGCCATCAAAGGTGGGGAACATTCTAGGCTTACGGCAAGCTTGCAGTATGGTTCCGCCGCACTCTTCGATCCTCAACGGTGCAACCGCCTTGTTGATGTGGTCGCGCAGGCCTTGAATCAGGCGGACCCGGCCTTCGGGCGCATCGAATGCGACCAGTTCTCCGAGTATGCAAACCTCGATCTCGTGCTGCGTCGGAAGCCGGACGAATATCTTCCGATGAGCCGTCACCTATTGCGTGGCTATGCTTGGACGACCATTTGCCCGGAGGAACTTGTTGGTCGCCTTGGGGGAGTGGATGCGCTACGCAAGACGGGGGCGTTCGCCCGAGTCGTCCGTCTCGAGCGAGGGGTCGTACTGCAGTCGACTGACACCGTTGCCGGGTTCTCCGCCGAGGTAATGAATGCCGTCTTTGAAGCCCTCGCTCCCGTGCTTCCCCCGGGAATGCCGAAACGCCATCCAGCGTTTCCGGACATTCGTTGCATCCCGCGGGACGCGAGTGGTGTATAAGACGTCGTTTCCTTTGATGCGGAGAGACGTTAGGGTGCTCGGACTGTCCGGCTGCCATTGCTAGTGTCTCGTGATCCTGTTGCCATTACTTGATCTTGTGTGCCTCGTTACTGTCGACATGGAGCTCTCCGTGGAACAGGCCGCTGAATTGCGGGTTGGCGAACGGCCGAGACGTGCCTGCCTATATGGCTACGCGGGCCCGCATCGTGCTGTGGTCGGCTGAGGGGCGTCGGCGCAAGGACGTTGCCGAGCTGCTCGGGGTGTCGCTGCCGACCGTGGACCGCTGGAAGGACCGTTATGCCCAGCGCGGGCTGGCCGGGCTGGAAGGCGACCGTCCCGGCGGGGCCCGGGAACAGGTACCGGCGCGGGTTCGGGCCCGGGTGATTGCGCTGACGCGCATGACGCCGCCGGCCGACACCGGGCTTTCGCACTGGTCGACGCGCGAGTTGGCGAAGTATCTGAAGCGGACCGAGAACATCGCTGTGTCCTGGCACTACATCGCGCGGATCTGGGGCGAGGGGAATCTCAAGCCGTACCGCAGCGGCACCTTCAAGATTTCGAAGGAACCCGCGTTCGCGGACAAGGTCGCCGACGTCGTCGGCCTCTACCTCGCTCCGCCGGGCGGCGCGGTCGTGCTCTCGATCGACGAGAAGACGCAGATCGTGTGCCACGAACGCTGAAGGAGGCGTCGATGTAATAGCTTCTGGAAGCGGTGCTGTGCAGGAGATGGAGGTAGGTCCTCCAGGGTCGCCCTGCAGGGGGAGGCCCTAAACCACCGCAGGCTGCGCCGGTTAAGTGCCGGTCGTGGTGAGCGCTGCGGCAAAAGGCGCGGCAGTGATCGCGTCAGGTGTGGGTCAGGAAGGCGAGCGTGAGCGAACCGCTGATGACGTGTCGTAACTTTCTTCAATGGCGTCGAAACCGGGGCATGATCTGGGCTCCGGGACAAGTCCGGGGGGAGCCTGCTGACTGCCCGGACGGCGTCCGGCACGGAGGCGGCGCGAGCCTGGCCCGGGCTCTTGTGCGGAACATGGGAACCTGTCGCCCCGATACCGCCGCCGGCCCAGGTGGCCGACGGCGAGAGGGAGAACCCCAAGCGGACAAAACCGCGAGGGGCCGAGTACCGATGCGGGGCATGGGGGCGGACCGTCTCGTAGTAGCGGTGAAGTCCGGTAATGCGGGCGGAGCGAAGGGGACGGGTCGTCCGGGTCTGCTTGGTGGCCAACCGGAGTTCCCGGGATGAACCAGACGAGCGGATCGAAGTCATTTGAGATCTCGAAACACCTGGTGTTCGAGGCGTACTTGAGAGTCAAGGCCAACAAGGGTGCGGTGGGTGTCGACGGCGAGTCGATCGAGCAGTTCGAGGTGGACCTGAAGGCCAACCTCTACAAGCTGTGGAATCGCATGTCGTCGGGCTGCTACTTCCCGCCGCCGGTACGGATGGTGGAGATCGATAAGCCGGGAGGACGCGGGGTCAGGATCCTCGGCGTGCCCACGGTCGCGGTCAGAATCGCACAGACGGTGGTGACCATGGTGCTGGAGCCGCTGGTGGAGCCCGTGTTCCACCCGGACTCCTACGGCTACCGGCCCCGCCGCAGTGCGCTGGACGCGGTCGCGGCGTGCCGGGAGAGGTACTGGAAGACGGACTGGGTGATCGATCTGGACATCCGGGGCTTCTTCGACAACCTCGATCACGATCTCGTCCTCAAGGCGGTCGCGCACCACACCGACCAGCGGTGGGTCCGGCTGTATGTGGAGAGGTGGCTCGAGGCCCCGCTCCAGCGGCCGGACGGCAGCCTGCAAGCCCGGGACCGCGGCAGCCCGCAGGGCTCGGCGGTTTCGCCCGTGTTGTCTAACCTGTTCATGCACTACGCGTTCGACCTCTGGATGGCCCGGGAGTACCCCGGCATCCAGTTCGAGCGGTACTGCGACGACGTGGTGGTCCACTGCCGCAACGAGGTTCAGGCACATCAGGTGCGTGAGGCCATCGCCGGGCGGCTGGCCGAGTGCGGGGGTCTGGAGTTGCATCCCCAGAAGACCCGCATCCTGAAACTCCGCGCCCTGCGCAGCAACGGCGACTTTGACACCTACTGGTCCTGGCATGAAGAGCAGGAATTCACCCGCAACCACCAGGCCCGCTACCGCGACACGCTCATACCGACGGCTTGATCGCCAGAACCCTCAATAGATCTGCACCCAAATCGGTTTGCGGGCACGGTGTCCGGTGGTTAGCGTCGCCGTCCATGACCCCGACTCTGCGCACTGAGCGATTGCTCTTGGACCCCTACGTCCCGGAGGACGAAGAGGGCTTCACAGCCCTGTTCCAGGATGTGAGGGTGTCGCAGTGGATGGGCGACGGCCCGGCTCCCGAGGCGCAGGATCGGGCCCTGTTCGGGCGGATTTTCACGAAGGTCTATGCCCAGAACCTGTTCGATGTCTGGGCCGTTCGCAGGGACGGTCTGTTGATCGGGCATGCCGAGATCAAGCCGACCGATGTGGTCGGGGGCCACGAGATCGTCTACGCGCTGGCCCCAGCGGTGTGGGGATCGGGCCTGGGGACGGAATTGGCCGAGGCCGTCGTCGCCTATGGCTTCGGCCCTCTCGGGCTGACCGAGGTGCACGCCACTGTGGATGCACAGAACAGCGCTTCGCTGACGTTGCTGGGCAGGATCGGCTTTGAGCACGTCCGGGACATCAGCGAGGACGACGGCAGCATCACTCGCGTGCTGACCCGCACCCTGGCCGCCACGGATGGGTCCTCCACCGTCTCGCACTAGGTCCTGTCCTGCCGGTCTTCGTGAGCCCGGAACGCCCGGCGCGGCACCTCGCTGCGTTGTCGTCAGTCGCCCACATACGGCCGGTACGAGGACGATCCTCCGCCTTGCGATGCACCGCACCGGACGCCCCGGGCCGATCTACGAAGATCGACAGGACAGGACCCAGGGCATCTACCGCGTCCGCGGCCGGTCGAACCAGATCGTCAGCAGCGTCGGGGCGAGCCCCACCCAGAAGATCACCTGCGGAACGCCCCGGTCCGTCCACGGCGCCGCCGCGATGGCCACCGCACACAACGTCCCCAGCACCGCCTGCACCAGCACCAGCCGCGCCCAGAACATCCGCCGCAACAGCGACCGCACACTCAACTGCACCCCCGCGCGCAGCTTCCGGTAGCGCCACCACGCGCCGAGCGCCCAGACCACCCCGATCAGCGCCAGCGCATAGAGCCGGGTACCGATCGGCAGCGGCAGCTCGGGGCCGTCCCCGTCGGACGGGAACAGATTGATCGCTGCCCCCGCGATCACCAGGCACAGCACGGCGAGCCACCGGGTGCGGCGCAGCATCTGGAACACCGCCCGGTCCAGCCCCATGCGCATGCTCTTCGAATCGGGGTCGGCGGCCAGCGCGGACGCGTACACCTCCGCCCGCTGCTTGGGCCCCGTGCCGGGCGCCGCGGCCTGCTTCGCGGCCAGCTCTTGCAGCGCCCAGGCACTCGTCGGGTCGAGCCGCAGCGTCTCGCGGATCGCATGGTCCCGCACGTCGAAGGCCCCGTTGAGCAGCGCCGCCTTCCACAGCCCTTGATACGCCCCCGGCTCCTCCGGGGCCAGCCGGACCGCCGTCTGCGCCAGCTCAAGCACCTCGGGCCAGCGCGGCTGCCAGGCGCTGACGGCCTCCGAGAGCGCGATGACCGCCTGCCACGACTGCGGGTTGATCCGCACCGCCTCCTGGGCCGCCGCGAGCGCCTCGTCCCGCCTGCCCGTCCTGCGCAGCCCGTACGTCCGCACGATCCACGCGTCGCAGTCCTGCGGGGCGATCCGCAGTGCCTCGCCGGTCGTGGTGATGACGTCCTCGAACTCCCGCTCAGCCAGATGACAGCGCGCGAGCCGCACCCAGGCCCGGAAGTCCTCGGGGTCCTCGGCGAGGCGCTTGGCCAGCAGGGCCTTCGCCTCGTCCAGCCGGTCCAGGCTGATGAGGGCGGCTGCCTGCTCGGTCATGGGGTGATCGGCGGTGGCGCTCACAACTTGCGCTTCCTCTTCAGATAGGCGAGCAACTCGTCATACACACCGCCCTCGTTGGCGAACATCGCCACATTGCGCGCCGAGGCGAACCAGGGGTCGGTGGACGGCCGGACTTCCTTCGCCGCGGCCAGCAGGTCCTTCATATTGATCATCCGGACCGTGCCGGTACGGGTCGAGTCGAGCAACGCCCGCTCGGACGCGGATTCGCAGACGTGGGCCAGGTCGGCGCCGGACAGGTCCTCGGTGACCTTGACCAGCTTGCCCAGGTCGACGGATTCGATCGGCCGGTCGCGCAGGTGGTAGCGGAGGATCGCCTCGCGCGCGGGCGCGTCCGGCGGCAGGACGAGCAGGGTGCGGTCGAGCCGGCCGGGACGCCGCAGCGCGATGTCCACGTCCCAGGGGACGTTGGTCGCGGCGAGCACGAACACGCCCTCGTTGGCCCCGTCGACGCCGTCGAGCTCGGTGAGCAACTGGTTGACGGTGTTGCGCATCCCGCCGTGGTGCATACGGCTCCGCTTGGCGCCCAGCGCGTCCACCTCGTCGAGGAACAGCACGCACGGCGCCTGACGGCGGGCGGTCTCGAAGACCTCGTGCATGTTGCGCTCGGAGTTGCCCATCCACATGTCGAGCACGTCGTTGATCGACACGGACATGAAGCTCGCCCCGAGTTCGCCCGCGACGGCCCGCGCGATGAACGTCTTCCCGCACCCGGGCGGCCCGTACATCAACAGCCCGCCGCGCAGGCTCTTCCCGTACAGCCTGCCCAGCTCCGGGTTGCGCATGGGAGCGAGGAACGCGGCTTCGAGGCGCTCCTTGATCTCGTGCATGCCGCCGACATCGGCGAGCGTCACGGAACCCGGGGTGTCGACCTCCCAGGTGGTGGCGTCGCCCGGGACGCCCTGACCGTCCACCGGGACGGGCGTCTCGGGAGTCCCGGACGTGACGAAGCGGGGCGGCACTGCGCCCCCGATCTCGTCCTCGGCGGCACGCCAGTCGAACCCGTTCGGTGCCGCGGGTGCCGCGGGCTCTTCGGGCGCTTTGGGGGCCTCGGGTGTGTCCGGGGCAGCCGCGGGCATGCCCATGGCCCGGACCATGAGCGCCCGCGCGGCGGAGTCGCCCGGCGCATGCTGAAGCGCGACGGCAGCCTCGGCGACGGCGGCGTCGCTCAGCCCCTCACCGAGCAACAACTCGGCGAGGTGCAGCCGAAGCGGTACGTCGGAGGGCGCCGCGGCAACAGCGGTACGCAGACTCTGGATCAGCGGGGACTCGTTGGACATGCCGACACCCTATTGAGCCGGTGCGGCAGGCGGGCCACAGGGCTGCCACCGTCCGGCCACGCCGACGCGCACGCTCACCAGCCGGTCACGGCCTCGCCGGTCAGGCGTCGCCCTCGCCGGCGTACCCGAGGAAGGCGGTCCAGGCGGCGGGGGAGAGGGTGAGGGCAGGGACGGTGAGGTCCTTGGAGTCGCGGACTTGGACGGTGTGGGGGCAGGTGGCGACCTCGACGCAGTAACCGCTGTCGCTGCCGCTGTGACTGGACTTGGACCAGGCGAGGGCGACCTCGACGCAATTGCCGCCCTGGTCGCCGCTGTAGCTGCTCTTGAACCAGTTGAGGTCGGTGCTCATTCTTCCCCTGCCACCTCTTCGATCATTTTCATGGACGCGTCCGGGCTGAGCGCCTGCGCCCGCAGAATGCCATACTTTCCGAACAGATCGCCCAGGTCAGGCTGTTGACTCACGAAGAAGCTGCCGCTCTGTCCTTCGATGTAGGCGAGGCGGTTCCGTTCAGCTGTCTCCAGCAGAACGAACGGGCCGTTGAGCCCCGCGTGGGTCGTCCGGTCCGGCGCCATCACCTGAATCTGTACGTTCCGCAGTTGAGCGACATCAAGGATGTGGCGGAGCTGGCTCTTGCGTACCTGATTTCCTCCGACGGGCCGCGTGAGCGGATGAAGTTCCAGCACGAAGCCGATGTCGGCCGCCGGTCTGCGAGTAAGGAGCTTCTGCCGCTCCATTCGAGCCACGACCCGTCCCTCGATCTCCTCGTCGTCGAGAGCCGGGTGGTGGTTGGTGAAGACCGCACGGGCGTGCTCCTCCGTCTGGAGCAGACCAGGCACCGCGTGTGTCTCGTACTCGTGTCGTGAGCAGGCTCCGGTCTCCACCTCGGCGAACTGTTCGAACCATGAGGCCAAATGGCTGGGGCGCAACTCTGCTCCTGCGGCCAGCAGTGCACCTTGTGCACCCAGCGCCTCGTCCGCCCGCGCGATGAAATCCCCCTTCGGCGGCCGCTGCCCCCGCTCCACCATCGCCACCTGCGACTTCGAGAAGCCGATCTTCAGCCCCAGGGCCTCCTGCGACAGTTCCACCCGCTCCCGGTAGAAGCGCAATAACGTCCCGAACATCTGGGCGTTGCCGCCCCCTTGGCCACCGGAGTGCACAACCCACCTCCCGAGTGCACAACAGTGCACAGACGCCTTGTGTCCCTGGTCACGGTACGTGTGGGGCGCGACGCTTTCCGTATGGAACGGAAAAGTTCACTGGACCCGGTGCCCTCGTGGGTGCCTGCGAGCGGGCATGCCCTTCGGTATGCGGGCATCCACTTCGATGCCGTACGGATCACCGGCATGGGGGGCGAGCAAGTCGCCTACGAGCTGATGCAGTTCACCGACTTCCGGGCGGGTCCCGTCGTGCGCTCGCGGATCGGGGCGCGGAGCGTGTATTTCCTGTTGCCGCCGCAAACTGCGAGTGCCTACCGCTGGCCGGCCAGTGCGGAGGCCATGAGCCGGGACGGGCGGACAGCGGCGTTCGTCGGGGTGCCCGCGGTGAACGGGCTGACCTGGCCGCTGGATTGGTGCTCTCTTCCCACGCCCGAGACGCCATTCGTGGATGCGGGGTTGCTGCACGAACTGACGGTGGGTGTGCTGACGGATGAGGCGGAGGTCTCCTGAAGGGGCCCTCACGGCAGGCGCGTTGCCGGGTGCAATGTCCGTTTGCGTGGTGAAGGGGGAGTCGGGTGCGGTACGGTGACGTCGTCATCACGCTCTGTATGCAGCCGCATGCGGGGCGGCCCCCGGCGGTGCTACCAACACCAATCCGGAGGCCTTCACCCACGAGTGGATACTGAGGTCCACCGGGATGCTTTGGCATGCTATCGCGCCGTCTCGGCGCTTCACGAAGGCTTCGCACGACGTGGTGCGTCATCCGCGTCTGAACAGTGACGCGAAGGTTCTGCTCCTCTACGTGCAGGGGCTCCCCGAGGGTCTGGCCGACAAGCCGCTCAGCGAGCATGCGCGGCAGCTGGGGATCACGGGGCGGGCCTATCAGCGGGCCAAGAGGATGCTGGTCGAGGACGGGTTCCTGCACGAGTGGCATCAGCAGAACGACCGGGGGCGGTGGGTGACCGTACAGCTCTTCGCCAACTCCCCGGTCACGGGTGCGGCGGCGGCCGAGCTCCGGGACGGGTGGGGCGTCGAAGCGCCACCGAGTGCGCAGAATCGGACGGTCGATCAGCCGAGGGGTCGGGTGGTCGGTGGCTGTACACCGGTAGATGAAGAACTGGGGAAGAACTCATCCCACCCACCCACCGAAGCCGAACCCGAAGCGGAACTCAAACCCGACGCCGAATCCGCGCCGGAAGTGGCCGAGGGCGAGCGGGTGTTGCTCTCCTTGCGGCATGTGCACCGGGAGCTGCATCTGGGGGCGCGGGAGGCGCGGGGTCTTGCGGAGGCCGCCGCCGAGTGGTTGCGGCGCGGGGTCTCGGCTGATGACCTGCGGCGGGCACTGACCAGTGGGCTGCCCGAGGGCGGGGTGCGATCCGCAGTGGGATTCCTGCGGCACCGGCTCGTACAGAAGCTCCCGGAGGCGGTACCGCTACCCATCGTCCAGGCCCGGCCCGCGCCGCGGGTCGCCGAGCTCGTGGTCTGCGAGGGGCCCGGTGACGATCACGTGTTCCGGCCCGTGGGGGACGAGACGCGCTGCGGTCCGTGTCGTGGGGAGGAGGCCCGGGCGCGCTGGGCCGCCGCGTACGCGGAGCAGCCTTCCCACACCCCGTGGCGGGACCGCGTCGCCGCCCTCACCACGAGCCCAACAGAAACGACCTGACAGGGATCAGGTCGTCTCGAATCCGCCGATCCGGCCTGGCAGCAACAGATGTGTGGGCAGGCGCATGGCCTAGGTGGTCGGATCGGATGGAGGTTAGGCCGGCGGACACCCGGGGTCTCAACATGACGCCCGGCTGCTCCCCCGGCCGGGCCTCTGGCACGGGCATACCTCCTCCCGGGCTCCCGTGGTATCTCCTGCCGCACGAGATCCCTCGCTGGGCACCGAAGTGCCGGGATTCCGGCACGAGCCCACGGGAGGCCACTCCCCGGGCCTACGCTGCCGCAATGACGATGACACCGGTTGTGGCCACCCTGCTCGGCATCGGTGCCGGACTGCTTGTGACCATCATCGGCGCGGCAGCCACCATCGCGTCAGCCAGTGCTACGCAACGAGCGACGCGGAGCCGGGAGCGGGACTTCAAGATCTGGGAGCGGCGTGCTGACGCGATCGAGGAAGCGCAGAGGAAGATGCTAGCCCTCGGCAACGCGCGCGACCTGGCTTGGCTGCGGAGGTGCGCCGGCACGTGTGGTCCCTGCTGCATCTGCGGCCCGGCGGTTTTCGTCACGCGACGGCCTACCCCCGACCGGCAGGGGACATTACGGGCGAACCGCCGAGCCACTCAGCGAGTGAACCCTGCTGACGGATCGAGGTCGACGACCCAAAATCACAAGCGTTTCGGATCAATAGGAATTGAGGAATGCTTGAGCTTTCCTTCGAGGCGCCGACATTAACGACTTCAAACCGGGGAGAGTCGGACACCCCCCTTCTGGGGAGGATTGCACCCTCGCGCCCTGAATCCCCCTCGCGGCTTTACAGTTTCTTTTCCGTGACGAGCCGCATCACGATGAATCCGCATGATTCACTTCCCATCATCGGCGACACCGAATGTGTTTCCACGACAAGCCGGGGGACTCTCGATGCTCATTCAATTCACGCACGGTAAGGCAATCAGAGCGGCTGTGGGAATTTCCTGCGCAGTGTTGCTGATCGGTGCAGCAGGCGCTCCCGCATTCGCCGACGACAGCGACACCACAGGCGATTCAACGACCATCCACACCGAACCGCAGACCGAGACGGAAGAGGCCGTTACGGATGTGGCGGCAGGCCAAATGGACACGGAACCCGACATCCCCAGCACCCCCCCGGTTCAGGAAATCACCCGGGCAGCGAACTTTGCGACGCGGTGAACGTCTACACGCCCACCTATAAAGGTGGTTACCACATGAAGGGCGTCGGCGTAACTCACGCAAACACCAACAACACCAGCCGAAACCTCACATCGACGTTCACCTCGACAGCCACGGGGACCGTAGGCGTTTCATTCACAGGATCCCTGATGGTGAGTACCAATGTCATGATCGGCAAGATCGAAGCCAAGTACGACGTCAATCTCTCTGCATCACTTTCGGTGACACAGACGAACTCGGTCGCAGCAATAACCCCTCCCCACAAGACCACCTACGCCAAATACGACGTCTACCGCCTGCGAAACCAGGGCACCAGCTATCACGTCTATAGCAGCTGTGCCACAACCGCGCGGTCTACAGTTACCAGCTACACCCCCCACCACATTGGCTGGTATGTCTGGGAAGCAAGCGCCTGATGCAAGTTCCCAAGCGGGTGCGCAATCTCTCCGGCTTCGCTTTGCTGCCCATCCTCGCAGCGGCAGCGTGTACCAACGGTCACGCTCCTCGCGCCACTCACCAAACGCCAAGTACCCCCGGCGCCAAACCTGCCTCCCAGGCAAGCGCATCGGCCAATCCCACCCATCACTCATCAGGGCCCAGCACATCCCACGCACCCAACCTGGCGGAGGACGAAATTCCAGCGCTGACCACTGCGTCATCAATGATCGGCAATGCCGAATTTCCTCTACGTGGTGGAATCAAACCCGGCCACACCCTCGCAATCGCCGTCAACTGCCAGGGGAAGGGGAGGCTGACGGTCGTTGTAGAACCAGCCGGAATCGGATTCCCGCTGGACTGCACGTCCACGGAAGTAAGCTCCACTTTCAACGAGATAGGGTTCAATACCCGGCACGCAGATAGCTTTGTTCGCTTCACCGCCGTGCCTTCAACCATCAAGTGGTCGTTCGCGGCAGGTTGGGATCCCCACCCCCCTTCGCCGGAATCATCCGACGGCTGACCAGAGCATCCAATACGGGCCAGGCCAGGAACCGCAAACGCCGTGGCCGCAACGGTCGGAGGCGATCTGCACTCATGCGGAAGCGGAACGACGCAGCACCACATAATTCGGGTCTCGGTACGCGACGGTGTACGTGCTGCCCGGATGCGCGTTTCTTGCATAACCAGCGAAGTTGCCATTCGGCGCGGGATTCCATTCCGCGAGATTCACCACAATGAAGTCGGGAGAGATTCCCCCCGTCCCGCCCACCCAGAAGACACGGGACTTGCCCGTCAGGTGGGACAGAATCCCGCCGCTCGTTTCGACGGTGACTCCCTCGGGTACCAAGGCAATGACCTTTTCCGCGGAGCGGACCTTGGCCGTCGTGCGATACGTATCCAGATCGAAGAGGGCTTTGAACGGAAACTGCCTGGTCAGAGCGATGGAGATGGCGAGGACTGCCGGTACCGTGTTTGCCGCGTACCGCTGAACCCATGTCCTGCGGGACTCTTTCATCAGGCGCAGTCCGTCGATGAGTGCGGCGAACAGGATCGGCATCAGCACAGCATTGTAGTGCCAGTCAGTCCCCCAGTAATTACTCTCGTCAGAGATGAAGCGCCAGCCCAGGGTGGGGGCGAGCAGAAGGCTGAGAGGGGATCGAAGCGCCACGAATCCCGTGATACCAAGAAGCAGGAAAAGGGTCGTGATTTTTATCGATGTGCCGTCCAGGAAGAGACCCGAGAGGCTGTGCACACCAGGCCCGGAGTGCTCACCCAGCTTTTCCCAGTACCCGTACTCCCCTTCCTCGTTCACTCCTGGAATAAGAACAAACATAACGAGCAGGAATGCGGCAACACCGAAGCTAGCGAGTGGCGCCCCGATTTTCTTGCTGCCAAAGAAGAAAATGCACGCGCCAATCGCAGCTACCGTAAGGCCCAGATCCTCTTTTACGAGAACGAGAGGCAGACTCCAAAGAGCGGCAGATTTCCAGCGCTGCTCCAGCATCCGCTGGAGCGTGAATGCCAGGATCGGTACGGCAAAACATATCTCATGAAAATCGAAGTCTACGGCGCTCTGGATGCCCCAAGATATTCCATAGGCGAACCCGACGGCCGCGCCGCGGGGTTTTCCGAGGGTCCGGATTGCAGCGCGTGTTATGGGAACGATGGACAGTGCGATCAGGGCAGCCTGGGCGACGAGCAGGGTGAGTGCGGAAGGGAACACCCTGTACAGGGGAGCCAGCACTACAAGAATCGGACTGAAATGATCCCCGAGTATGTTGAAATCGACGCCCTTGATGTCGGATATCGGAGATTCGAGCTGGGCGTAGTGGCGTACCACTTGCTCGAATATCCCAAGATCCCAGGACGAGGTCTCCACGCGCCGAAAACGCATCACTGAGACTGCGGAGTACGCGGTGAAGGCAAGGAATGCCAGGCCCCAGGGAGGAGACGCCCTCCTCGGAATGCTTTCCCAACCAGTTGCCCACTGCGGTTTCCGAGGTCGGGCAGAAGAGGTTGAAGAGGCGGACGCCATCGCTTATTCCTTGTATCTTTCCACTAGGCCGTGCTTTGGAAGTGGTGCAGGATGGGGGCAACCGCGTGTCGATCGGAAGAAGCTCTTGTGGTTGACCCCGTGCTCAAGGCCGCCCTGGGCTGCCTTCGCGTTGTGAAGTCGCAGCGGCCGACCGGTTTAAAGCCCGGCGAGTTTGCCGACTGGCGGGAGAGGATCGCGGCGCAGTAGTAGCGCGCCGCCATCGAAACGCCTGCCTCTCCCTCGTCGCCTGCCACGGGTGTGACCCCGGCCAGCATGGCATGCCGAACGAAGACGCGACTCACCATCAGATGTTGATCGCGGCGATGTGAACCGTGGCCTCGAGATCGTCGAGTCGACGTTCACCTCCCAGGTGATCAGCCCTGCCGCGTCGGCGCGAGCCTGCAAGGCGGTGAACACCGCAGCCCACACCCCACCACGCTGCCACCGCCGGAAGAGGCTGTAGACGGTCTGCCACGGTCCGTACTCCGCAGGCAGATCACGCCATGGCACCCCGGTCCGCACCCGCCACCGGACACCGTCGATCAGCGTCCGCCGGCACACCACCGGACGCCCCGCCCCCGACACGGGCAACAACGGCTCCAGCACAGCCCACTGCTCGGCCCATGGTCTGAGGTGATGGTGCGCCAGTTGTTGCCCTGGCGAAGGGGGCTCGGTCCACGCCCTCGATGGCGGGCGCGACCGGCGGGTGCGTTCTTCGGTGTCCTGTTGACATCAAGTATCTTGACGTCGAGATGAATCTCCGGCAGGCTGCCTCTGGATCTCTTGACGTCGAGATATGTTGGCAGCGGATCGGAGGCCGGCGATGCGGCGCGGCGCACAGGCCCAAAGGACCAGGACCCGGGAAGCCCGGCAGCGCGAGGCCGGTCTCCTGGCGCAGCTGCGCCGTCCGCCGGGCGGCCGGGACGGGCGGATCATGCTGCTCGGCCAGCTCCTCGACAGGACCGGTTCGGGAGTCTGGGGCGCGTCCTCGGTTCTGTACTTCACCTTCGTCACCGGCCTGGACGCCCGGCAGTTGGGCCTGCTGCTGGGAGCCGCCGGGGTGGCGGGCATTGCCGGATCGCCGATCGTGGGACGCCTTGCCGCTCGCTTCCCGGTGCGCTCGTTGCTGATCGGCTGTCACCTCCTCCGCCTCGGAACCCTCGGTCTGATGCTCATCTGCACCGGCTTCTCCGTGCTGCTGCCCGTCGTCGCCGTCACCTACCTCGGCGACCGGGCGGCCAAGACGCTGGAGATGCTCTTCGCCACGCGGGTGGCGGGCGAGCGGCGCACCACGTACCAGGCGCTGTCGCGCAGTGTGGCGAACGCCGGGTACGCGCTCGGTGCGGGGATCGCCGCCATCGGCCTGGCCGTGGGCACCCGCGATGCGTACCGCGCCCTGATCCTGTGCAACGCACTCTCGTTCCTGGTGGCCGCGGCGCTGGTGTGGCGCACCCGGGAGCCGCGCGACCCCGGGCGCGTGACGGCGCGGACCGGCGACGCGGCCGCGGCGGGCGGGCCGGCTGCGCCGAGCCCGTGGCGCGATCGCGGCTACCTCCGGTTCGTCCTGCTGGACATCCCGATGAATCTGGACGACTCGATCCTCAACGTCGGACTGCCGCTGTGGCTGGTGAACCACACCGAGGCGCCGCACGCCTTCGTCCCGGCCTTCCTGGTGATCAACACCGTGCTTGTCGTCGTTCTGCAGATGCGGGTGTCGGCGAAGGTGAAGGAGCCGCGCCAGGCAGCGGGAGCGGTGGTCGTGTACGGGCTGACGATGCTCGCCTGCTGCGCGGTGCTGGCAACCGCCACGTCAGGCGCGGCCTGGTCGGCGTCGATCGCCCTGCTCGCCGCGGCGATGCTGGTCACCCTGGCGGAGCTGATGCGTTCGGTGAGCTCCTGGGAGCTGGCCGTGTCGCTCGCGCCCCCGGAAGCACGGGCGCCCTATCTGGGAGTGGCCGGCATGTCCCAGTCCGTGCAGAAGTCTGCCGGTCCGCTGCTGCTGACCGGTGCCGTGCTGACCGCCGGCCCGGCGGGCTGGCTCGTGCTCGGGGCGGCGGTCGCGGGGCTCTCGGTCGTACAACGGCGGGGTTGCCTGCGGCGGTTGGACACCGTGCTCCCGGTGAGTACCGCGGACGCCGCAAGTCGGCGTCCCGCAGCCGCTCTTATCGGCGAGTCGGCTTCGATGTCGTCACCGTCGGTGTCGGGACGGGCCATGGATCCACGATGACAACGTCGTCGTCCGGCGACGCGCCGCTGCCCGTGGGTGTGGCGGATCCGCCGTCGTCGGGGCGGAGCGAGGACAATGACAGCGACTCCGGGCCGACGAAGGGGGACGTGTGGTGAATGCCGTGGTGAGCCGCGGAACAGGGATGACCGAGTCCGCCGAGGACCGGGCGCAGTGGCGTGGCCGGCTCCTGCGGGCCGGGCGGGACCTGTTCGCCGCATACGGCTACGCGCGCACGAGCATCGAGCAGCTCTGCGTCGAGGCGCGTGTGCCGATTCGCGCGTTCCATCAGCAGTTCACCTCGCGGGAGGCGCTGTTGATCGCGCTGTATGACGAGGTGGCGACCAGCGGACTGCGCGCGTCCGAGGAGGCGATGCTCTCCGACGACATGGAGGAGTGCTCGACGGAGGAACGGTTCCGTCGCCTCTTCGCCGCCTATGTGCGCGGGGTCACCGCTGATCCGCGGGCCGCGCGGGTGGCGTTCGTCGAGACGCTGGGCGTGAGCCGCACCGTCGACGACCATCTCGCGATGTGGCGGACGATGTGGGCCGAGTTCCTGACCTGTGAGGCCGAGCGTGCCGCCGAGCGGGGCGAGGTGGGTGACGGCGACCAGCGGGTCGCGGTCACGGTGATGACGCACTCGGTCGAGGAACTCCTCGCCCACCACGCCCGCCGCCCCCGCCAGGTCACGCCCGACTGGCTGACCGAAGAGCTCACGCGGCTCTCCCTGACCATGCTCGGCTCGCCCTGACCGCCCCCACTCACTCGTACGGCGAGTAATCGAATAATGGGGAGATGGGAGACGGAGCGAAGGCGGATGCGGATGCCGGCGATGAGTTCGCCGCCGTCCTGACCGGGGTCGGGTCGCGCCTGAGGGCCCTGCGCCGGAAGCGCGGCACGACCCTCGCCCAGCTGGGCGAGACGACCGGGATCTCGGTCAGTACCCTCTCCCGCCTGGAGTCGGGCGGCCGCAAACCCACCCTGGAACTGCTGCTGCCGCTGGCCAAGGCGTACGGGGTCCCGCTCGACGAACTCGTCGGCGCCCCCGCCACCGGCGACCCCCGCGTCCATCTGCGCCCCTTCACCCGCGGCGGCAGAAAGTTCATGCCGCTGACCCGTCACCTCGGTGGCCTCCAGGCTTACAAGATGGTGCTGCCCGGCGGGCGAGGGGCGACCGGGCCCCTGGAGCAGCGGGTGCACGAGGGTTACGAGTGGCTGTACGTGCTGGCGGGGCGGCTGCGGCTGGTGCTGGGCGAGCACGATGTCGTACTGACCACCGGGGAGGTCGCCGAGTTCGACACGCGTACGCCCCATGCCTGGTCCAGCGCGGGGCCGGAACCGGTCGAGATTCTCAGCCTGTTCGGGCCGCAGGGCGAACGGATGCATGTGCGGGCCCGGCCCACCAGAAAGTGAGGGCACCGGGACGGCCGGGCGTCACGCTTCCGCGCGTCCGCCCGCGTACGGCCCGCCCATGCCCCACGCCTGGTGCATCGCGTCGGCGAACGTCGCGGCCAGCTTCTGCTCGCCCGTGGGCCCGGGGTGCGTGCCGTCGTACGTGTCCGTGTGGATGTCGTATCCGGGCGGGCGCGATGCCAGCAGGATCGGTGACATCGGCTCGTCCAGGTCGGCGACCGCCTTCGCGAGGAGTTCGTTGAAGCGGTCGCACTCGGCGGCGAACGGGGCGTCCGACTCGGCCCGTATGTTCGGGATGACCGGCAGGAGCACGGCCTTGATGTGCGGGTTCGCGGTGCGGGCGGCCGCGACGAACGCGCGGGCGTTCTCGGCGGTCTGCCCGCTGTCCGTGTAGAAGCCGAGATCTATCAGGCCGAGCGAGACGAGCAGCACGTCAGCGCGCGTCGCGGTGACCGTGTCCGCGATCACCGGGGCCATGTGCAGCCATCCCTCGCCCCAGCCCGCCAGATGGCGGCGGGCCCGGGCGGGGAAATCCGGGGCGCCGTACGCGTACGAGACCGGGGTGTTCGTCGCGGTGTCGTACAGCTCCGTCCGGGGACCGACGATCTCGTACGGACCGTCGAAAGCCGCTTCGAGGTGCTGCCACATGCGGTAGCGCCAGGTGAAGTCGCCGGCGCGGCCGATGGTCATGGAATCGCCGACGAACAGAAAACGCATGGCGTCATCATGGCCGATCAACGCGCGGAGCTGCGACGTGACGATGGACACTTGGCCCATGCGTTCGTATCTGACAGTCACCGGTGCCGCCGCGCTGCTCGTCCTCACCGGGGCCGCAGCCGCCCCGGCCACGGCCGACGACGGGTCCGCCGACCGCAGCTTCACGATCGAGGACCCCCGGATCACCGAGTCCAGCGGCCTCGCCGCCAGCCGCGCCCACCCGGGCATCTACTGGACGCACAACGACAGCGAAGACGGGCCGTACGTCTACGCCGTCGACTCCCGCACCGGGAAGACCGTCGCGACGATCACCATGCGGGGGGTGGGGCGGCCGCGCGATGTCGAGGCCATCTCGCTCGGACCCGACGGCAATCTGTACGTCGGTGACATCGGCGACAACCTGAACGGCAGCTGGGACCACGTCTGGATCTACCGGTTCCCGGAGCCGAAGGTGCTGAAGGACGCGACGGTCCGGGCGACCCAGTTCGACGTGAAGTACGCGGACGGGGCGCGCAACGCCGAGGCGCTGATGGTCCACCCGAAGACCGGCCGGGTCTACATCGCCTCGAAGAACGAGGACGGCGGCGGACTGTACGAAGGGCCCGCCGAGCTCTCCACCGGACGGACCAATGTGTTCCGGCGAGTCGGCGAGGTGCCGTGGGTGACGGACGGAGCGTTCTCGCCGGACGGGAAGGAACTGGTGCTGCGGTCCTACTTCAGCGCCCGTGGCTACGCGTTCAAGGACGGGCGGCTCGGCGCCGACCACCCGGTCAACGCGCCGTTGCAGAGACAGTCCGAGTCGGTGACGTACACGGCGGACGGCTCGGCGCTGATGTTCGGCTCGGAGGGCGCGCGGAGCGACGTGGTGCGGGTGGACATCGCAGGCGCGGACAGAAACGGCGGCGACGCCAAGTCGCCGTCGAAGGACGGCGGCGGTGCGTCGGCCGCCGGCGGGAAAAGCGGGGGCGACAGCGAGGTGAAAGGCAGCACGCTGCTCGGAGCGGTGGTGCTCGCCGCGGTGGGCGCACTCGTCCTCATGAACCGGCGCCGCAACCGCGGCTGACCGACCGCGCCCGACCCCATCGGCGCACGTCCCGGGGCCGGAATCATCCCCTGACGCGCCGCACGTAGGGTCGGGCGCTATGACGCACCAGGGGCCCGAGGCCTTCTCCACCGAGCGGCTCGACGCACTGCCGCTGCGAGCCGTGCACGCCGACGAGATGGCGGCGGTCCTCGCCGACCCCGCCCTGCACTCCTACACGGGCGGTGAGCCGGAGGACCTGGACACCCTCCGGGCCCGCTACACCCGCTGGGAAGCCGGCTCGCCCGACCCTGCCGAACACTGGTGGAACTGGGTACTCCGGGTACGCGCCGACAGTCGTCTCGTGGGCTGGGTCCAGGCCACGGTGGCGGGCCCCCGGGCCGAGATCGCCTGGGTCGTCGGCACCGAGTGGCAGGGCCTGGGCTACGCGAAGGAAGCGGCGGCCGGACTGGTGGCGCACCTGCCGGCCGGGGGCACGGTCCGTACGGTCGTCGCGCACATCCACCCCGACCACACCGTGTCCGCCGCGGTGGCCGCGGCGGCGGGACTCGTCCCCACCGACGAGTGGGAGGACGGGGAGCGGCGCTGGCGCCGCACGGACGTCACTTCCGGCGCTGCCCGGCCTTCAGCAGATCCGCGACGTCGAGGGTGACCTCCGCGCCGATGGAGGCGGGGAGGGTGACCTGCTGGCCGGGGGCGTACACCTGGTGGCTGCCGTACCCGTCGGCGATGGGCTCGGTCAGGACGTGGACCCGGCCGTGCTTGCGGTTGACGATCACATAGACGGGGATCTTCGCCTCGGCGTACGCGGTGACCTTGTTCCGCAGGTCGTTGTTGTAGTTGCTGGAGGTGACCTCCAGGACGAGCCGGAAAACAGCAGGGTCGTAGCAGTTGTTCTCGATCACATGCTCGTCGAGATCGGCGTCGACGACGGACAGATCCGGGATCGCGTAGTCCTCGGGCCCGCCAGGAAGCCACAAGCCGATCCCCTGAAGAACCTCGGTCTCCCCGTCGTCGAGCCCTGCCGCGAGGAACGGGCGCATGAGCTTGGTCAGTGCACGGGCATGCGGGCCGTCCGGGGGCGGGGTCACGGTGATAACGCCTCCGATGATCTCGACGCGGTAGCCCGGATTCTGCTCCATCAGCCTGTTGGCCGTTTCGAGCAGGGATTCCGGCTCACCGTCACAGGGGTGCTCGACTGCTGCTGCAGACATTGCGGGCCTCCTGGTGGGTGGTGTCGAGAGCATCATCGTAGGGCGGTGCGCCCCCACATGTCCCTTTGGTGATCGTCCACTCGGTCGAGTGAACGAAGTGGCCCGGCCTATGCGGAGGCGCTCTGCGCGGCGGCGGGCCGGTGCTGGTGCCGGGTGTGAGCGTTTGATTTCGCTCCTCGGAGCCGGAGACTATGGCGGCTCGGCCCGGGGTCACCCGGGAACGGGGAAACGGGGAGGGTCTTGCGGATGGCGTGGGATGAGTGGGAGCGGCTCAAGTCCGATGCGGTGGGGCGCGGTTCCGCACAGATGCAGTTGAATCAGTATCCGGCCGATCAGGGGGGCGGGGCTCCGGCGGGCGCGGCTTCGGAGGCTCTGAAGTCGGA
This sequence comes from Streptomyces sp. NPDC048496, assembly GCF_043200055.1. NCBI lineage: Bacteria > Bacillati > Actinomycetota > Actinomycetes > Kitasatosporales > Streptomycetaceae > Streptomyces > Streptomyces sp. NPDC048496. The sequence continues at coordinate 222,222 of NZ_JBICXB010000007.1, forward strand.
CAAGAAGGCATGGGTGAAGGCCGGCGAGGGTGTCAAAGGCCTGAAGGACGGCATAGACAAGGCGTTGGCGAAGCTTGACGACGGGCAGGCGGGGCTGGGTGACACCGGCGGGTGTCAGAGCGCGGCGGCGCAGAAGGAGTTGTACGACTCCTGGAAGAAGTACGTCGACGATGTGAGCAGCCGCTGTGACGGGTTGGGCGGGCTTCTGGAGGGGGCGGGTCACGATCTGTCAAAGTCCGACCAGACGGTCAGGGAAGAGCTGGACAAGCTGACGCTGAAGTACGAGGACACGGAGGCCGTCGGCGGCCAGGCGAAGGAGAAGTGATTCGCGGTCATGGATCTTGCGACGCTGAAAGCCTTCAAGCCGTCGGAGTACGAGGAATCCGGGGATGGCTACCGGGCGACCGGTGACATGGCCAGTGCGGCGAAGGACACGATCGACAACCAGATCTGTGCGGGGGTGCGCAACCAGCTTGAGGGAGAGGCGGCGACGGCCGCCCTGCGGGAGCTCCAGGAGCTGTCGAAGAACTTCCACTACGTGCAGACCGAGTGCGGTCTGGCAAGCGCCGCGCTCAATGGTTTCGCCTTCGATATGGCGGTGGCCAAGCAGAAGCTGGACGCGGCGATCGAGGACGCTCGCGCGGACCACTGCACGGTGAACGCGGACGGCTCGGTCACTTATCCGGCAGGCAAGAAGCCCGGCGACGAGAAGATCGCTGACGGCGGGACGGTGACCGGGAGTACTGGGGGCGGCCCGACGTCCGATGCCCTGGAGCGCCAGGCGGCCAACATCCACCCGAACCCGAACTACGGCCGGGCGATGGGGTATGCGAACCGGATCGCCGACGCGCTGAAGGAAGCCACGGATGTGGACGAGAAGTGGGCGCCGAAGCTGCGCGCACTGAAGGCCGACGACGACCTGACGGTCTCCAAGCGGGACTGGGCCGACGCGCAGTCGGACATGGGCGGGGTCCGCGAGGCGGGCAAGAGCTATCTCGACTCCCTGCCGGAGCCCCCGAAGGACGGCAGCCCGAAGGACAACGCGTCGTGGTGGAAGGGGCTCAGCCCGGAGGAACAGGCAGCGTGGCTCTCCCTCCGGCCCGACACCGTGGGGGCGCTCGACGGACTGTCCTCCACGGTCCGTGACGAGGCGAATCGTGTCGTCCTCGCGGAGAAGCAGGGCGAACTCCAGTTGAAGCTGGACTCCATCCCGAAGCCGCCTGCCAACGAGTGGACGTGGATCAACGCAGGTATGTACCCGTCCAAGGTGCACACCGACGAATGGATGGAGTGGCACAACAAGTACGGAGACCGGTACGAGCAGCTCAACAAGTCCCTCAAGGGTATGCAGAGCATCCAGGACCGTTTCGACGCGACAGGCGTCAAGGGCCTGCCGGAGGCGTATCTGCTGGGATTCAGTCCCGAGGGCAATGGGCGGGCGATCGTCGCCAACGGGAATCCGGACACGGCTGATCATCAGGCGGTCTATGTGCCGGGTACGACGTCGAACCTGGGCGGCATCGGCGGGGACATCGACCGCATGGTCAATGTCTGGAATGTGGCCAACGACGCGGCCGACGGCAAGTCGGTCTCCACAATCACCTGGCTCGGGTACGACGCCCCGCAGAACATCGTCAAGGACTCGCCGTTCAGCCACTACGCCAATGACGGCGCCCCGGCCTTCAACCGGTTCATGGACGGACTCGACGCGTCGCACACCGGCGACTCGGAACCACACCGCACCGCGATCGGCCACTCGTACGGCACGACCCTCATCGGTTCCGCGGCCCGGCAGGGTGACCTGAACGCCGACGACGTGATCCTCGCGGGCAGCCCCGGTGTTCAGGTAGCCAAGGCCGAGCAGTTGGACGTACCCACGGGACATGTCTGGAACCAGGAGGCCGACGGGGATATCGTCCCGGACATCGGTCGCTACGGGCACGGCGGAACCGACTGGGACGGCCTCTGGACCATCCCCAGCGACGAACGCTTTGGCGCCAACCAGATGACCACGGACACCGAGGGCCACAGCGACTACTGGAAAGAGAACACCGAGAGCCTGTGGAACCAGGGCCAGGTCGTGGCAGGCCATAGTGACCAAGTGAAGTTGAAGCCGCCGCCGGACCACTGGGCACATGTGAAGTAGGGGTGTCGGTGCCCGTCCGAGGACCGACCCACGAAGTACCTGACGACATGACCGGCCCGTGTCCCGGTCCGACCCACTGAGGCCCTCGACTTGAAGAGTAAACTGAGCGCCCCGGCGCTCCTCCTGTCCCTCGCCCTCGCGACCCTCACTGGATGCAGCATGACTGGCACCAACAACTCCGACGACATTCCGCTCGCGGGCACCAGCACCTCGCTTGCAGCCGCCGACAAGATGGAGCAGGTCTCCAGCGGGCTCTACGATCTGATCGGCATCAAGGGGAAGGCGTCTGACAGCCGTCCGGGAGTCACGGAGTGCTCGGGCAGGGACCGGGAGAAGTACTTCCAGATCTTCCACCCATGGAGCTTCTACCCGGCATCGGCGAGCGAGCTTGACGAGGCGATGGATCGGCTCAAGGAGGAGCTGCCCAAGCATGGCTGGCAGGTCGTCGATTACGGGCCGGACACAAGCAAGAACCAGAACATCAACCTCACGGCCGACAACGACAAGAAGAAGTACAGCGTCAAGATCGTTCAGATGCCCAAGAATGATCCGCCGAAGCTGAGCCTGATGGTCGTCTCCGGCTGCTATCAGGTGCCGGACGGCGAGAAGGTCCAGCGGTTCTGAAGGTGCCGCTTCCATGACGGGTGGGTGCGGGATGGCTCGGTCCGCGGCCCGCGCCACCCGGTTCGCTCGCCGGACCTGAGCCCCCTCGCGGTGCGGGCCCTCGACCGGGTGATGGGCGAAGCGTCGGAGCTGCGCGAGCTGTGGGACGACGGGGGAATGAACGAGCAGTGGGCGGCGGGCATCACCCGGCTCCGGGAGGTGCTGGTGGCCGCGGCCGGCTGATCAGGTCCGGGGGCGGCCGGCCCGGATGAGGTCGGCGACGTCCAGGGTGACCTCGGCGCCGATGGAGGCGGGGAGGACGACCTGCTGGCCGGGGGCGTACACCTGGTGGCTGCCGTACCCGTCGGCGATGGGCTCGGTCAGGACATGGACCCGGCCGTGCTCGCGGTTGACGATCACATAGACGGGGATCTTCGCCTCGGCGTACGCGGTGACCTTGTTCCGCAGGTCGTTGTTGTAGTTGCTCGACGTGACTTCCAGTACGAGATGGAAGATCACCGGGTCGAAGCAGTTGGCCTCGATGACGTGGTCTTTGAAGTCGGCATCGATCAATGCGAGGTCCGGGATGGCGTAGTCCTCCGGGCCGCCCGGCAACCAGATGCCGATGCCCTGAAGAAGCCTCGTCTCCTTGCCGTGCAGACCTGCGGCGAGGAACGGAACCATGAGGTCCGTCAGTACATCGGCGTGATCGCCGTCCGCGGGTGGGGCCACGGTGATAACGCCTCCGATGATCTCGACGCGGTAGCCCGGATTCTGCTCCATCAGCCTGTTGGCCGTTTCGAGCAGGGATTCCGGCTCACCGTCACAGGGGTGCTCGACTGCTGCTGCAGACATTGCGGGCCTCCTGGTGGGTGGTGTCGAGAGCATCATCCTAGAAGGGTGCGCCTTGAGTGTCCTGTATGTCGCCGTCCACTCGGTCGAGTGAACGAGGCGTGCCAGGCCCTATGCGGAGGCGCTCTGCGGGTGGGTGCCCGTCGCCCCGTCGATCAGTTCGCGGACAATGTCCGTGTGCCCGGCGTGCCGTACGACGTCCTCCAGCATGTGGATGAGCACCCAGCGCATCGACACCTTCCGCCCGTCCCACGCCGTACCGATCATGTCGAGAGGGATCTCCTCCATCGCCCGGTCCGCGGCGGCGCGGGCGCGCGTAGAAGGCCAGGATGTCGGCGGTCGTCTGGTCCGGGGCGACCGTCATGTCCTCCGTGTACGCGTCGAACCCCGTTGTCAGTGGCGGTTGCGAGAATGGCCGGACCGTCGAAGAAGGGGGCGCCATGGGCACCTGGGACATCGGTCATTTCGACAGCGACACCGCAACGGACTTCTCGGGGGATCTCGACGACGCCCCGCAGAACAAGCGGGCCGAGCTGATCCGGGACGCGCTGACGGATGTCGTCCGGACCGAGGACTACCTCGACTCCGACGAGGCCGTCGTGGCCGTGGCGGCGGCCGCCCTGGTGGCCGCGCGGTGCCCGGGCGGGGAGCCCGTGACGACCGTGTACGGGCCGGACGAGCCGCTCCCCGAGTTGCCCGTGGAGCTGCGGGGCCTCGCGGTCCAGGCCCTCGACCGGGTGGTGACCGAGCCGTCCGAGCTGCTGGAGCTGTGGAGCGAGGGCGGGCACGGGGAGCCGTGGAAGGAAGGAATCGGCCGGCTCCGGGCGGTCCTGGCGGAGGCGGCGGGGTGAGGAATGGCGAGGGGCCCCGGTACGGATCAGGCGAATCAGGTACCGGGGCCCCTCGGAGGCGTACAACTGCTCGTTACAGCTTCTCGATCACGTAGTCGATGCAGGCCGTCAGGGCCAGCACGTCCGCCGGGGCGATCGCCGGGAACATCGCGACACGCAACTGGTTGCGGCCCAGCTTGCGGTACGGCTCCGTGTCGACGATCCCGTTGGCGCGCAGCGCCTTGGCGATGGCCGAGGCGTCGATCTCGTCCGCGAAGTCGATCGTGCCGATGACCGCCGAGCGCTTCGCCGGGTCGGTGACGAACGGGGTCGCGTACTTGGACTCCTCCGCCCAGCCGTACAGGTTCCGCGCCGAAGTGGCCGTGCGGCGGACCGAGAAGTCCAGGCCGCCCTGGCCGTTCAGCCAGTTCAGCTGCTCGTTCAGGAGGAAGAGCGTGGCCAGGGCCGGGGTGTTGTACGTCTGGTTCTTGAGGGAGTTGTCGATCGCCGTGGGCAGGCTGAAGAACTCCGGGATGTGCCGGCCTGACGCGTGGATGCGCGCGGCGCGCTCCAGGGCCGCCGGGGAGAAGACACCGATCCAGAGGCCGCCGTCGGAGGCGAAGGACTTCTGCGGGGCGAAGTAGTAGACGTCCGACTCGGTGATGTCGACCGGCAGGCCGCCCGCGCCGGAAGTGGCGTCCACCAGGACGAGGGAGCCCTCGTCGGCGCCCGCGACGCGCTTGACCGGCGCGGCGACACCGGTCGAGGTCTCGTTGTGCGTGAACGCGTAGACGTCGACGCCTGCCTCGGCCCGGGGGTCCGGGTGGGTGCCCGGGTCGGAGGCGATCACGGTCGGGTCGGCCAGCCACGGGGCGAGCTTGGCGGCCTTCGCGAACTTCGACGAGAACTCACCGAAGTTGAGGTGCTGGGACTTCGTCTCGATCAGACCGTGCGTCGCGATGTCCCAGAAGGCGGTGGAGCCGCCGTTGCCCAGGATCACCTCGTAGCCCTCGGGGAGGGAGAAGAGGTCGCGTACGCCCTGACGCACCGAGCCGACCAGGTTCTTGACCGGGGCCTGGCGGTGGGACGTACCGAGGAGAGACGTTCCGGTGGCGGCCAGCGCGTCGAGCGCCTCCGTCCGCACCTTGGAAGGACCGGCGCCGAAGCGTCCGTCGGAGGGCTTGATGTCAGCGGGAATCTGGATATCGGCCACGAACCGGAGCGTAGTGCCTCACGGGCACGGTCGAGCGCCGTGTCCGTCGGATGAGACACCCGCTCCAGCGTGTGGACCACATCGCGCGGGCGGGGTCAGCCCAGTTCGACCGGCAGGTCGCAGCCGGAGGGCGGCGCCGGGGGCCGGGTCACGGGGTGGGCTCCGGGGTCTTCTCCGGTGTCGTCTCCGGACGGGCGGCGGACGGGGCGGACGCTGTGCCGACCGCGAGGGCATGGAGGTGCTCGACCAGCGTGATCAGTACGTACTTGCTGGACGAGCGGTCCCGGGCGTCGCACTCCACCAGGGGCACGTCGTCGGAGAGGTCGAGCGCCTCACGTATCTGCTGTTCGGTGTGGAGCGGGCCGCCGAAGTCGTTGCACGCCACGATGAACGGCGTGCCGTGGTGCTCCAGGCGGTCGATCGCGTACCAGGAGTCGGCGAGCCGGCGGGTGTCGACGAGGACGACGGCGCCGAGCGTGCCCGAGAACAGCCGGTCCCACAGGAACCAGAAGCGTTCCTGACCGGGTGCGCCGAAGAGGTACAGCACCGAGCGTTCGTCGAGGGAGATCCGGCCGAAGTCGAAGGCGACGGTCGTGGACGTCTTCGACTGCACACCGTCCAGGTGGTCGACGGCCTCGCCCGCGCGGGTCATGGTCTCTTCCGTGTTCAGCGGACGGATCTCGCTGACGGAGCGGACCATGGTGGTCTTGCCGACCCCGAAGCCGCCGACGACGACGATCTTCAGTCCGTTGTCGGCCGTCGCCTGCAGGGCGACACGGTCAGAGGTTGCGGAGTCCAACGAGCACCTGTTCCAGGATGTCGGGGTCGGGGAGCCGGTCCGCGACACGGGCGGTACGGGGGTGACGGGCGCTGATCCGGCCGGTGTCCAGCAGATCGGACAGCATGATCCGGACGATGCTGACGGGCAGCCCGAGGCCTGCCGCGATCTCGACGACCGCAGTGGGGCTCTGGCACATCCGCAGGATCGTGACGTGCTCCGACTGCATGCCGGGGGCCGGCTCGCATTCGGAGACCACCAGCGTCACCAGGTCGAACACGTCCGAATCGGACCGACTGCGGCCACCGGTGAGGGTGTACAGCCGGTCCGGGTCGTCGTCCCGGCCGGGACGGGGGCGGGTCATACGGCTGCGGTCGCGTCGGCGGCTGTGGTGACGTCGGAGGTCGCGGAGGAGCGCGGCGGGGCGCTGAGGTGTTCGCCGAGCTGCTCGACGAGCTCGGCCATGTTGTGGCCGATGAGGCCGACGTCGGAGTCCTCCGAGGCGACGACCGCGAGATGGGCGCCCGAGCCCGCCTCGACGATGAACAGCACGCCGCCGTAGAACTCGGCCATCGCGGACCGTACGCCGCCGGTGCCGTCACCGAACTCGACGGACGCGCCGTGCGACAGGCTCTGGATGCCGGCCGAGATCGCGGCCAGCTGGTCGGCCTGATCGACGGAGAGTTCGGGGGTACGGCAGAGCTTGAGGCCGTCCCTGGACAGGACGAGGGCGTGCCGGGCGCCGGGGGTGCGCTCCAGGAGCCCCTCCAGCAGCCAGTTGAGCTTCTCGTCGGTGGTCGCGGTCATCGGGTGTTGCCTTCCGGGTGCGGGGGATTGGGCCGTACTGCCTGGCGGAAGCTGCTGAAGCGGGCTGCCTGTTCCTTGGGGTCGGAAGTACGGGGCCGGGGAGTCGCGGCGGCGCCGGGGGTGGCGTTGCCTGCGTTGATACGGGATTCGGCGGCGGCGAGGGTACGGCCCCGGGTGCGCTTGGGGAGGCCGCTCTCGCCGAACCGGGGGAGGCTGCCGGTGGTCTCGGACGCGGAGCCGGAGCCGGTCTCCGCGTTCGCGGGGGCGGGCCCGGCGGCCGGGGCGGGGGTGTGGACGGGCTTCGGCTCCGCCACGGGTTCCGCCACCGGGGCGGGCGCCGGGACGGTCACCGGTGTCCGGGTGATCAGTTCCTGCGGGAGCATCATCAGGGCGCCCGTGCCGCCGCGCGCGGACGGCCGGAACGAGACCGTCAGACCGTGCTTACGGGCCAGCCGGCCCACGACGGCGAGACCGAGGCGGGTGCCGGACAGACCGGTCAGGTCCTGGTTGGTGGCGGACACCGCACGCTCGGCGCGCCGCAGCTGCACATCGCTCATCACCAGACCGCTGTCCTCGACGGTGAGGACGATGCCGGCGGGCACCTCCTCGACGTACACATGGACTTCCGCGGTGGGCGGCGAGAAGTTGGCAGCGTTGTCGAGGAGTTCGGCGAGCGCGTGCATGACGCCCTCGGCCGCGTGACCGGCGATCGCGACGTCGCTGGTCGAGTGGAGACGTACCCGCTGATAGCCGCTGATCCGGCCCATCGCGCCGCGCAGGATGGACTCCATCACGATCGGTTTCGCCCAGCGCCGCCCGGAGCGGGCGCCGGTCAGCACGGCGATGGAGTCGGCCAGCCGGCCCGCCTGGGCGGTGCGGTGGTCCAGGTGCAGCAGATCGCCGAGGATGTCCTCGGCGGAGTGCCGGTGCTCCATCTCGCGCAGGTCGGCGAGCATGCTGGTGGCGAGCGCCTGCATCCGTCCGGCGGCGTTGGCGCAGGCGGTGATCGCGGCGGAACGCTCGGTCTCGCTGTGGGCCACGCGCGCCCCCAGCCGCTCGACCTCGTCGTGCAGCCGGTCGCCCAGCCGCTTGACCTCGTCCTCCAGCCGGGCGGTCTCCGCGGCGGCCAGCTCGGTGATCCGGGCGTTCTCGGCCGCCGCCGCGGCCTTGACCCTGGCCGTCTCCGCGGTGAACCGCTGGGCGTCGGCCGCGGACGACGACACCAGCCGCGACGTCTCGGCGGTGAACCGCTGGGCCTCGGCGGCGTTGTGCGCGCGCAGCAGACGCGTGGTGGCCCGGGCGTGGACGGCGGTCGCCACGGCGACGGACAGCAGCAGGGCGGCTGCGCCCGCCCCCCAGGACAGCGGGGTTCTGACCGAAGCGGGAGCGGCGAGGACCGCCCACAGACAGCAGGAACCGGTGACGGCCGCCGAGACCAGCAGGGCCAGTGCGGTCGGCCGGGATGTGGGGCGCAAGCGGAGTCCTCGGGGGCGGACGGCTACGGACAGGGGGCGGATCCGGACACTTCGGTACGGCAGGGGGCGAAAGAGATCAACCGGAGTTGATAATTCCTAATCAAGTCGTGGCCACTATATGAGAATTGACGATCTGTTTGGGAAGACCTTGTGGTCTTCTCTGTCACGTATGTGACTACGCATCCGACGTATTCCGACGGATTGACGTATTCGGGGGAAACGCGAGGGGGCGGCGGGCCCACCGCCCCGACCAGCGGCATTCTGGGTCCATGGCTGAACGACAGGACCGGACCGCTCTTGTACGGGCCCTCGGCAGCGCCGTGCGCGGAGAGGTGGAGTTCGGCACCACCGCGCGGGCGCTGATGACGATGGACGCCTCCAACTACCGCCGGGTGCCGCTCGGCGTCGTCGCCCCGCGCGACGCCGACGACGTCGCCGCCGCGCTCGCCGTCTGCCGTGCGCACGCGGTGCCCGTCGTGCCGCGTGGCGGCGGCACCTCCATCGCCGGGCAGGCCACCGGCACCGGTGTGGTCCTCGACCTCACCCGCCACCTGGGGAAGATCGTCGAACTGGACGCCGCGTCCCGGACGGCAGTCGTCCAGCCGGGCGTGGTCCTGGACGACCTGCGCGCCGCCGCCGCACCCCACGGCCTCACCTTCGGCCCCGACCCCTCCACGCACAGCCGGTGCACGCTCGGCGGGATGATCGGCAACAACGCCTGCGGCTCCCACTCGGTGGCCTGGGGCACCACCGCCGACAACGTCCACGCGCTGACCGTCGCCCGCTACGGCGGCGACACGCTCCGGCTCGACCGGGGGAGGTGGGACGGCGCCCCCGCCGGCCTGCGCGAACTGGTCGGCTCCCACCTCGCGCTCCTCCGCACCGGCTTCCCCGAACTCCCGCGCCGCATCTCCGGATACGCCCTCGACGCCCTGCTCCCCGAGCGCGGCCCGGACCTGCCCCGCGCCTTCTGCGGCAGCGAAGGCACGCTCGGCGTGGTGACGGAGGCGACCGTACGACTGGTCGAGGCGCCCGGATCCCGAGCCCTCGCCGTACTCGGTTACGCCGACGAGTCCGCGGCAGCCGAAGCCGCCGCCGGCCTCCTCCCGTACCGCCCCCTGACGGTCGAGGGCATGGCCGCCGATCTCGTACGGGAACCGGCCGGGCTGCCGCGCGGCGGAGCCTGGCTCTTCGTCGAGACGGGCGGAGACACCCCGGCCGAGGCACGGGCGCACGCCGAACGGATCCTGCGGGCGGCCGACGCGGTGGACGCGGCCGTGGTCACCGACCCGGCCGGACAGCGGGTCCTGTGGCGCATCCGGGAGGACGCGTCCGGCACCGCTACCCGGATGCCCGACGGCAGTGAGGCCTGGCCCGGCTGGGAGGACTGCGCCGTACCTCCCGCCCGCCTCGGCCCCTATCTGCGCGACTTCCGCGCCCTGCTCACCGCACACGGACTGCGCGGCACACCGTACGGGCACTTCGGAGACGGCTGCATCCACGTGCGGATCGACTTCGACCTGCTGAGCGGCGACGGTGTGGCCCGCTTCCGCCGCTTCTCCGAGGAACTCGCCGCACTCGTCGTCGCGCACGGCGGCTCGCTGAGCGGGGAACACGGCGACGGGCAGGCGCGGGCCGAGCTGCTGCCCCGGATGTACGGGGACGAACTCGTCGCGCTCTTCGGCCGGTTCAAGGACCTCTGGGATCCGGACGGCGGCATGAACCCCGGCATCCTCGCCCGCCCCGCCCGCCTCGACGAGAACATCCGCTTCGACGTCCTGCCGAAACGCCCCGTGGACGTCACCTTCGGCTACCCGCACGACGGCGGCGACTTCACGGCGGCCGTACGACGATGTGTCGGCGTCGCGAAATGCCGTACGGCGCAGCCGGCGGGCGCGGACGTGATGTGCCCGTCCTTCCGGGTGACCGGTGAGGAGGCCCACTCCACCCGCGGCCGAGCCCGCCTGCTGCACGAGATGCTCGCCGGCGAGGTGATCACGGACGGCTGGCGGTCAAAGGAGGTGCGGGACGCGCTCGACCTCTGCCTGTCCTGCAAGGGGTGCCGCAGCGACTGCCCGGTCGGCGTGGACATGGCCACGTACAAGGCGGAGTTCCTGCACCACCACTACCGGGGGCGGCTGCGGCCCGCCGCCCACTACGTGATGGGCCGGCTGCCGCGGTGGCTGCGGCTCGTGGCCCCGATCGCGCCCGTGCTGAACGCGCTCGCCCGGATCCGCCCGTTCGCCGCACTGGCGAAACGGCTGGCGGGCGTCACTGCGGAGCGGACGATTCCGGTGCTGGCGGGGGAGACGTTCACCCGGTGGGCCCGAAAGCGCGAGGGCCGCGGGACGGTGATCCTGTCGAGCGATCAGGTGGTGGCCGTCTGGCCGGACACCTTCACCAACCACCTCTCCCCGGAGGTCGGGAAGGCGGCTGTCCGGGTCCTGGAGGCGGCGGGCCGGACGGCCCTGTACCCGGAACGGAGCGTGTGCTGCGGACTCACCTACGTGTCGACGGGCCAACTGGACAAGGCCCGCACGGTCATGCGCCGCACCTTGGACCGGATGGGGTTCTTCCTCGGCGACCCGCTCGTCGTCCTCGAACCGAGCTGCGCCGCCACCCTCCGTACGGACCTGCCGGAGCTCCTCCCCGACGACCCGCGCGCCGCCGAACTCGCCGGTTCGGTACGGACGTTGGCGCAGTACCTGGAGGAGTACGCCCCCGACTGGCGGCCGCCGCGCCTGGACCGCCGGGTCGCGGGCCAGACCCACTGCCACCAGCACGCGGTCCTCGGTGACGCGGCCGAACGCCGGCTGCGCGAACGAGCCGGACTGGCAGGGGAGTTGAGCGGCGGCTGCTGCGGTCTCGCGGGGAACTTCGGTTTCGAGCGGGGCCACTGGGACGTGTCGGTGGCGTGCGCGGAGGAGCAGCTTCTGCCGTCGGTACGGGGCGCGGAGCCCGGCACGGACATCCTGGCGGACGGTTTCTCGTGCCGGACCCAGCTGGCACAGCTGGCGGGTGTCCGGGCGAGGCACCTGGCGGAGCTGCTGGCGGAGGGACTGGACGGGCCCGCTGCCCACTCCTCCGGCAACTGACCCAAGCGTCCGCTCCCCCCTGCGGCGCCCGACTCAAGCCCCTACGGCGATTGAGGAGCAGGGTCCGGGGCGGAGCCCCCAGGTGATGACCGGCCCTCGCACGGCGTTCACCGCACCCCAACCGCCCGGCACCACCCGGGCATTCCCTCACCGGGCGTCGTTCTGCCCGATGATCTCGTGGGCCAGTGTGGCGAGTTCGGGCAGCGCCGGGTGGCCGGGGGCATCGCGCCGGGCGAGGAGCAGTGGGACGGGCGGGGCGTCGACGAGCGGGCGGTAGGCGACCCCCGCGTGCGGATGCATGTCGGCGGTGGAGGCGGCCGACACCCCGGAGCCGCGCCCGGCTGCGATGGCGGTCAGCCAGTCGTCGGTGTTGGCGACGGTGACGGTGGCGGCGGGCCGGGCGCCAGGTGGCCACAGGTCGACGGTGGTGGTGCCGGAGACGGTGTTCAGGACGATCGGGCCGCCCGCGAGATCGGCGAGACGGAGCGTGGCGTGCGCGGCGAGCGGCCCGTCCGCGGTCACCGCCGCCACCCGGTCCTCGCTGAGCAGCACCTCGGTGACGAGCCCCGGCGCGTCGACGGGGCCGCGCAGCAGCGCCGCGTCGACCTCGCCGCGGGTGAGCCCGGCGGTGCGGTCGTCGATCCGCAGCAGTTCGAGGGGCGTCTCCGGGTGCCGCTGCTGCCAGCCGCGGAGCAGCGGTGTGGTGTACGGGCCCAGCGCCGACCAGGCGTGTCCGAGCCGCAGCGGCCAGTGGCGCAGACCGCCAGGGTCGACGGCCTCGTCGAAGGCGGCGACCGCCGCGGCGGCCTTGTCGCGGAAGAGGGCGCCCTCGGGGGTGAGGGAGAGGTGGTGGGTGGAGCGGTCGACGAGCCGGACGCCGAGGTGCTGCTCCAGGGCGGCGAGGGTGCGGGAGACGGCGGGCTGGGTGAGCCGGAGCGCGGCGGCGGCGCGTGTGACGTTGCCCGCTTCGGCGACGGCGAGGAAGGCCCGTAGGTGACGCAGCTCGACGGTGCGGCCGGGGCCCTGTCCTGTGCTCATGCGCGTGGAGCATAACGAGAGCGCAATCGGCATTTCACGCGCCGCGCGGACGTCTCTACGGTAAAGAAACGAGCCGCACTCCAAGAGTGCAGTATCTTCAATTATCAAGTGCAACACAGTGAACTCTTCGAGGATGAAGGCCGCCCGTGAATGACCAGCGCAGTGCCGTGGAGCCGGCCGCAGCAGCCGTCGCCGTACCGGAGGCGGTGTCCGCCCTCGACGGGGCGGGCCCCGCAGGACCGGGCGGCCGCAGGGCGGCGCTCGCTCCGGTGGCGCTGGTGGTCGCGGGCGGACTCTCCGTCCAGTTCGGCTCCGCGGTCGCGGCGCTGCTGATGCCGCGGGCGGGCGCGCTCGGCGTGGTCACGCTCCGGCTGGCCGTCGCCGCGGTCGTCCTGCTGATCGTCTGCCGCCCGAAGTGGCGCGGCCACTCACGGGCCGACTGGGGGACGGTGGTCGCGTTCGGGGTCGCGATGGGCGCCATGAACATGCTCTTCTACCAGGCACTCGACCGCATTCCGCTGGGCGCGGCCGTCACCCTGGAGGTGCTCGGCCCGCTCGCGCTCTCGGTCGCCGCCTCCCGCCGGCTGGTCAATCTTGTCTGGGCGGGGCTCGCGCTGGGCGGGGTGTTCCTGCTGGGGGGTGGCGGCTTCGACCGCCTGGACCCGGTCGGCGCGGCGTTCGCACTCGGTGCCGGGGCGATGTGGGCTGCGTACATCGTCTTCAGCGCCCGCACCGGCCGCCGCTTCCCGCAGGCCGACGGGCTGGCCCTGGCGATGACGGTCGCCGCGGTCCTGTCGCTCCCGCTGGGCATCCTGGAGTCGGGCGCGAAGCTCGCGGTCCCGTCGACGCTCGCGATGGGCGCGGCGGTGGCCCTGATGAGCTCGGTGCTGCCGTACACGCTGGAACTGATGGCGCTGCGCCGGCTGCCCGCGGCGACGTTCGCGGTCCTGATGAGTCTGGAACCGGCCATCGCGGCGACGGCCGGTTTCCTGATCCTCGACCAGGCGCTGACGGCCACCGACGCGCTCGCCATCGCCCTGGTCATCGGGGCGAGCATGGGAGCGGTCCGCAGCCAGGTCAGCGGCGCCCGCCGCAAGAGGGCGTAAGGAGCGCGGCGCCGGGGAGCCCCGCGGTGTGAATGAGCTGCGTTTCTTGGTCCTTCTCGGTGGCAACGGCGGAGGCGGAGAGGAGCGTCGCAGCGGCGAGGCTGCCCCAGAGGGCGGCCGAGCCGTGGGGTTTGTCAGTCCTCGGCGGAGGCTGACAGCCGGGACCCGGCCCGGCCGGGGATGTCTGTCAACTGCTCCTCGGTTGCTGCCGGTATCTGGACCGAGACCCCGGCATCCCGGCGGGATGACCGCGTGAAGTGCGGAAGAGAATCAAATAATGCAAGCATGCTTGCTTGTTTCCTGGTCCGCTGACATGCTCCTGGGCACACCGCCACGCCCCGAGGGGAGCGCACCGTGTCCGATGCCACAGCCGTGCTCGACGATCTGCGCAACGAGAGCGACGAACTCGAAGCGCTTGTCGCGGAGTTGAGCGGAGATCAGTGGGCCCGGCCGACCCCCGCCGAACGCTGGACCATCGCCCATCAGATCGCCCATCTGACCTGGACCGACGAGGTCGCCCTGCTCGCCGCCACCGATCCGGACGCCTTCGCGGTGGAGGTGGCCAAGGCCCAGGCAGCCCCCGACAGCTTTGTCGATCAGGCTGCCGAGGAGATCGTTGCCGTGCCGCCGGCCGCGCTGCTCGCGCGCTGGCGCGACGGGCGCGAGCGGCTTGAGCAGGTCCTGCGCGCAGCACCGCGCGGCATCCGCTTCCCCTGGTACGGCCCGCCCATGAGCGCCGCGTCCATGGCAACCGCGCGGCTCATGGAGACCTGGGCCCACGGACAGGACATCGCCGACGCCCTCGGCGCCGTGCGTGCGCCGACCGCCCGGCTGCGGCACGTCGCCCGGATCGGAGTGCGCGCCCGCGACTACGCGTTCCTCGTACGGGGGATCAAGGCACCCGGTGACGAGTTCCGGGTCGAACTCACCGCACCTGACGGTGAGGTGATCGCGTACGGACCCGAGGGCGCCGCGCAGCGCGTCACCGGACCGCTGTACGACTTCTGTCTGCTCGTCACCCAGCGTGCCCACCGGCTCGACCTGGCGGTGCGCGCCGCAGGGGCCGACGCCGACCAGTGGCTCGACATCGCACAGGCCTTCGCCGGGCCGCCCGGCCCCGGCCGCGCACCCAAGGGCGGTGCGCGGTGACCGCCGCGCCGCTGCGGATCGGGAACGCCTCCGGCTTCTACGGCGACCGCTTCGACGCCGTGCGCGAGATGCTCACCGGCGGCCCCCTCGACGTCCTCACCGGCGACTATCTCGCCGAACTGACCATGCTCATCCTCGGGCGGAGCCGAATCAAGGACCCGAACCGCGGGTACGCCACCACCTTCCTGCGTCAGCTCGAAGAGGGTCTCGGGCTCGCGCACGAGCGCGGGGTGAAGATCGTCGCCAACGCCGGAGGGCTCAACCCGGCCGGACTGGCCGAAGCGGTCCGTGCGTTGGCGGAGAAGGTGGGTGTGCCGGTGCGCGTCGCGCATGTCGAGGGCGACAGCCTGCCCGTCCCCGAAGGGTTCCTCACCGCCAACGCGTACCTCGGGGGCGCGGGCATCGCCGCCTGCCTGCGTGCCGGGGCCGATGTCGTCGTCACCGGACGGGTCACCGACGCCGCCCTCGTCACGGGCCCCGCCGTCGCCCACTTCGGCTGGGAACCCGACGACCACGACGCACTCGCCGGTGCCCTCGTCGCCGGGCATGTGCTGGAGTGCGGCACCCAGGCGACCGGCGGCAACTACTCCTTCTTCCGCGGCCACGACATCCGCCGGCCCGGCTTCCCGCTCGCCGAGATCCACGCCGACGGGACGTCCGTCATCACCAAGCACGACGGCACGGGCGGCGTCGTCGACACCGGGACCGTCACCGCCCAGCTGCTGTACGAGACCGGAGGCGCGCGGTACGCAGGACCGGACGTGACCGCCCGGCTCGACACCGTACGGCTGACGCAGGACGGACCGGACCGCGTACGGATCTCCGGAGTGCGCGGCGAGGCTCCGCCGCCCACGCTCAAGGTCGGGCTCAACCGGCTCGGCGGCTGGCGCAACGAGGTCGTCTTCGTGCTCACCGGACTCGACATCGAGGCCAAGGCGCAGCTGGTGCAGGACCAGTTCGCGCAGGCGCTCACCCGGACCCGTACGGAACCCGACGAGGTGCGGTGGGAGCTGGCCCGGACCGACCGGGCCGACGCCGACACCGAGGAGACCGCCGGCGCCCTGCTCCGGCTCGTCGTCCGCGACCAGGACCCGGAGACGGTCGGACGCACCGTCTCCGGGGCCGCGATCGAGCTGGCCCTCGGCAGCTACCCGGGCTTCCATGTCACCGCCCCGCCCGGCAAGGGCGCGCCCTACGGGGTGTTCGAGGCGAGGTACGTACCGGCGGGAGAGGTCGACCACGTCGCCGTACTTCCGGACGGGCGGCGGGAGAGCATGGCAACACCGGTACGGGTGAGGGAACTTGAGGGCTTGGGCGAGCCCGCCCTTCCCGATCCGCTGCCCACCGGGATCACCCGGCTCGCCCCTCTCGGCCGCGTCGCGGGCGCCCGCAGCGGCGACAAGGGCGGGGACGCCAACGTCGGCGTCTGGGTCCGTACCGACGACGCCTGGCGCTGGCTCGCGCATGAACTCACCGTCGAACGGTTCCAGGAACTGCTCCCGGAGACTGCCGGGTTGACCGTCGTGCGGCACGTCCTGCCGAACCTCCGCGCCCTGAACTTCGTCGTCCACGGTCTCCTCGGCGAAGGCGTCGCCGCGCAGGCCCGTTTCGATCCGCAGGCCAAGGCGGTGGGGGAGTGGCTGCGGTCCCGGCACCTCCCTGTCCCCGTGAGCCTGCTCGAATCCACCGACGCACCGGAGGCGCACGCATGACCGTCCTGGCCACGGGGCTCGACACCGCGAGCCCCGAATACGCCGCCAACCGCGCCACCATGCTCGCCAAGCTCGCCGAACTCGACACCGAGCACGCCAAGGCCCTCGCGGGCGGCGGCGAGAAGTACATCGAGCGGCACCGCAGGCGCGGCAAGCTCCTCGCCCGGGAACGGATCGAGCTGCTCGTCGACCCCGACACCCCGTTCCTGGAACTGTCGCCGCTCGCCGCCTGGGGCAGCGAGTACGCGGTGGGCGCCTCGCTCGTCACCGGCATCGGCGTCGTCGAGGGCGTGGAGTGCCTGATCACCGCCAACGACCCGACCGTACGCGGTGGCGCCTCCAACCCCTGGACCCTGAAGAAGGCCCTGCGCGCCAACGAGATCGCCTTCGCCAACCGGCTGCCCTGCATCAGTCTTGTCGAGTCGGGCGGGGCGGACCTGCCGTCTCAGAAGGAGATCTTCATCCCCGGCGGCGCACTCTTCCGCGACCTCACCCGGCTCTCCGCCGCCGGAATCCCGACCGTGGCGGTCGTCTTCGGGAACTCGACCGCCGGCGGGGCGTACGTCCCCGGCATGTCCGACCACACCGTCATGATCAAGGAGCAGTCCAAGGTCTTCCTCGGCGGACCACCGCTCGTGAAGATGGCGACCGGCGAGGAGAGCGACGACGAGTCCCTCGGCGGCGCCGACATGCACGCCCGCACCTCCGGGCTCGCCGACCATTTCGCCGTCGACGAGCACGACGCGCTCTGCCAGGCGCGGCGGATCGTCGCCCGGTTCAACTGGCGCAAGGCGCACACCGATCCGGGACCCGCCGAACCGCCGAAGTACGACGAGGAGGAGCTCCTCGGCATCGTGCCCGGCGATCTGAAGGTCCCGTTCGGTCCGCGCGAGGTCATCGCCCGGCTCGTCGACGGCTCGGACTTCGACGCGTTCAAACCGCTGTACGGGACGAGCCTCGTCACCGGCTGGGCCCGGCTGCACGGCTACCCCGTCGGCATCCTCGCCAACGCCCAGGGCGTGCTGTTCAGCGAGGAGTCGCAGAAGGCCGCCCAGTTCATCCAGCTCGCCAACCAGCGCGACATCCCCCTCCTCTTCCTGCACAACACCACCGGCTACATGGTCGGCAAGGAGTACGAGCAGGGCGGCATCATCAAACACGGCGCGATGATGATCAACGCGGTGTCCAACTCCAGGGTCCCGCACCTGTCCGTCCTGATGGGTGCCTCGTACGGGGCCGGGCACTACGGCATGTGCGGGCGCGCCTACGACCCCCGGTTCCTCTTCGCCTGGCCGGGCAGCAAATCCGCCGTCATGGGACCGCAGCAACTCGCGGGTGTGCTGTCCATCGTCGCCCGCGCCTCCGCCGCCGCCAAGGGACGGTCCTACGACGACGAGGCCGACGCCGCGCTGCGCGCCATGGTGGAGCAGCAGATCGAGTCCGAGTCGCTGCCGATGTTCCTCTCCGGGCGGCTGTACGACGACGGGGTCATCGACCCGCGCGACACCAGGACCGTCCTCGGGATCTGCCTGTCCGCGATCCACACCGCCCCGGTCGAAGGCGCCCGCGGCGGCTTCGGCATCTTCCGGATGTGAGGACGACCATGATCAGCACCTTGCTCGTCGCCAACCGGGGCGAGATCGCCTGCCGGATCTTCCGGACCTGCCGCGCCCTGGGCATCGCCACCGTCGCCGTGTACTCCGACGCGGATGCCGACGCGCTGCATGTCAGGGAAGCGGACGCGGCCGTACGGCTGCCGGGGGCCGCCCCCGCCGATACGTATCTGCGCGGCGATCTCGTCGTACGTGCCGCGCTCGCCGCGGGCGCCGACGCCGTGCACCCCGGCTACGGGTTCCTCTCCGAGAACGCCGGGTTCGCCCGGGCCGTGCAGGACGCCGGCCTCCTCTGGGTCGGCCCGCCGGTCAAGGCCATCGAGATGATGGCGTCCAAGACCCGGGCCAAGGAGCTGATGGCCGCCGCCGGAGTGCCGCTGCTCGCACCCGTCGACCCGGCACAGGCGACCGCAGGTGACCTGCCGCTGCTGCTGAAGGCCGCAGCGGGCGGCGGCGGGCGCGGCATGCGGGTCGTGCGTGAACTGGGCGCGGTGCCCGGCGAGATGGCGGCCGCAACGGCCGAGGCTGCGAGCGCATTCGGCGACGGCGAAGTCTTCGCCGAGCCCTACGTCGAGCGCGGCCGGCATGTCGAGGTCCAGATCATGGCCGATGCACACGGCACTGTATGGGCGCTCGGAACCCGCGACTGCTCGCTCCAGCGCCGCCACCAGAAGGTCATCGAGGAGGCCCCCGCACCCGGCCTCGACGACGCGCTTCGCACCCGGCTGCACGACGCGGCGACCGCAGCGGCCCGCGCCGTCGGCTACCGGGGCGCGGGCACCGTCGAGTTCCTCGTCGCCGTCGACGGACGCCCGTACTTCCTGGAGATGAACACCCGGCTCCAGGTCGAACACCCCGTCACCGAAGCCGTCTTCGGGCTCGACCTCGTAGCCCTCCAACTGTCCGTCGCCGAAGGCGAACCCCTCCCGGCCCCCACACCCCCCGCCCCGCACGGGCACGCCGTCGAGGCCCGGCTCTACGCCGAGGACCCCGCCCGCGACTGGCAGCCCCGGACCGGGCCGCTGCACACCCTCGACGTACCGGACGAACCCGGACTGCGCCTGGACACCGGGTACACCGGCGGCGACACCATCGGCGTGCACTACGACCCGATGCTCGCCAAGGTCATCGCCCACGCCCCCACGCGCACCCAGGCCGTACGGCTCCTCGCCCGCGCCCTGGAACGCACCCGCATCCACGGACCGGTCACCAACCGCGACCTGCTCGTACGGTCCCTGCGCCACCCCGACTTCACCGGCGCCCGTCTCGACACCGGCTTCTACGACCGCCACCTGGATGCCCTCACCGCCACCCCCGACGACGCCACGGACCGGAACCTCGCCGCCCTCGCCGCAACCGCCGCCGACGCCACCCGCCACCGCACCACCGGCACCCCGTGGAAGCCACCCACCGGTGCCAACCCACCACGCCCCCCGGCGGCGTCCACCCCGTACCCGGGTTCCACCGGCACCCCGTGGAAGCCACCCACCGGCGCCAACCCACCACGCCCCCCGGCGGCGTCCACCCCGTACCCGGGTTCCACCGGCACCCCGTGGAAGCCACCCACCGGTGCCAACCCACCACGCCCCCCGGCGGCGTCCACCCCGTACCCGGGTGCCCGCTTCGGAGCCTGGCGCAATGTCCCCTCGCAGCCCCAGACCAGGTGCTATCGCAGCGAACCCGACGGCACCGAACACGAGATCGCCTACCGCACCACCCGCAGCGGCGCGATCGAAGCCCCTGGCGCCCGGATCCTCACCGCCACCCCCGACCACGTCATCGTCGAGACGGACGACGGCGTCACCCACCGCTTCCGCCTCGCCGCCCACCACGACCGGGTGTACGTGGACGGCGCCACCGGCTCGTACACGTTCACCGCCCTGCCCCGCTTCACCGAACCCACCAACCGCGCCGACCCCGGCTCCCTGCTCGCCCCCATGCCCGGCACCGTCGTCCGGCTCGCGGACGGACTCGTGGCGGGCGCGGCGGTCGAGGCGGGGCAGCCGCTGATCTGGCTGGAGGCGATGAAGATGGAACACCGCATTCTCGCCCCCGCCTCCGGCACCCTCACCGCACTGCATGCCGCACCCGGCCTCCAGGTGGAGGTCGGCGCCCTGCTCGCCGTCGTACAGGAGGAACCGACCTCATGAGTACCGTCCTCGAAACCGAAGAGCAGCAAGCCCTGCGCGCCGCCGTCGCCGCACTCGGAAAGCGGTACGGGCGCGACTACATGATGTCCGTCGTGCGCGACGGCGCCCACCCCCGCGAACTGTGGACCGAAGCGGCCAAGCTCGGCTACCTGGGGGTCAACCTCCCCGAGGAGTTCGGCGGCGGAGGCGGCGGCATGGTCGAACTCTCCATAGTACTCGAGGAGTTGGGGGCGGCAGGTTCGCCGCTCCTCATGATGATCGTCTCCCCGGCGATCTGCGGCACCGTCATCGCCCGCTTCGGCACCGACACCCAGAAGCAGCAGTGGCTTCCGGGCCTCGCCGATGGCACCCTCACCATGGCCTTCGGCATCACCGAACCCGACGCCGGCTCCAACTCCCACCGCATCACCACCACCGCCCGACGCGACGAAGGGGGCCCCTCCCGCTCGAGCGGAGCCGAGAGTGGGGGAGACTGGCTGCTCACCGGGCGGAAGGTCTTCGTCTCCGGCGTCGACATCGCCGACGCCACCCTCATCGTCGGCCGCACCGAGGACGCCAGGACGGGGAGGCTCAAGCCCTGTCTCTTCATCGTCCCGCGCGACGCCCCTGGCTTCCGGCGCTCGCAGATCGACATGGAACTCCAGGCGCCGGAGAAGCAGTTCGAGCTCGTCCTCGACGACGTGCGGCTGCCCGCCGACGCCCTCGTCGGAGGGGGTACCTCCCGCTCGAGCGAAGCCGAGAGTGGGGGAGAGGACGCGGGCCTCCTCCAGCTCTTCGCCGGACTCAACCCCGAACGCATCATGACCGCCGCCTTCGCCCTCGGCATGGGCCGGTACGCCCTCGCCCGCGCCGTCGACTACGCGCGGACCCGGCAGGTGTGGAAGGAGCCCATCGGCTCCCACCAGGCCATCGCCCACCCTCTCGCCCAGGCACACATCGAACTCGAACTGGCCCGCCTGATGATGCAGAAGGCCGCCAGGCTGTACGACGAGGGCGACGACATCGGCGCGGGCGAAGCCGCGAACATGGCGAAGTACGCCGCCGCCGAAGCCTGCGTGAAGGCCGTCGACCAGGCCGTGCACACACTCGGCGGCAACGGCCTCACCCGCGAGTACGGGCTCGCGTCCCTGATCACCGCCGCCCGCGTCGCCCGGATCGCCCCCGTCAGCCGGGAAATGATCCTCAACTACGTTTCCCACCAGTCCCTGGGTCTCCCCAAGTCCTACTGACAGGAAGGGCCCAGCGAGAGGACGGAAGAGGCATGAAACTGGTCCGCACCGGCCGCGAGCGCGGGATCGCCACCATACGGCTGGACTCACCGACGAACCGCAACGTACTCTCCGCGCGGCTCGTCGCCGAGCTCCGCGAAACCCTCGCCGGACACGGCGAGGACGACACCGTACGGGCCGTGGTGCTCACCCACACCGGCAACACGTTCTGCGCCGGTGCCGACCTGGGCGCACCCCCGGATCCCCGGGAGTTCGTCGCCCTGATGCGGCAGATCGTGACCCTGCCCAAACCGGTGGTGGCCCGCGTCGACGGACATGTCCGGGCCGGCGGACTCGGCCTCCTCGCGGCCTGCGACATCTCGGCCGCCGGACCCGCCGCCACCTTCGCCCTCACCGAGTCCCGGCTCGGCCTCGCCCCAGCCGTGATCTCCATGCCGCTGCTGCCCCGCACCGACCCCAGGGCCGCCGCCCGCTACTACCTCACCGGAGAACGGTTCGACGCGACCGAAGCGGCCCGCATCTCCCTCGTTACCCTCGCCGCCGAGGACGTCGACACAGCACTCGTGCCCGTACTGGACGGACTGCGCCGAGCCTCACCGCAGGGGCTGGCAGCATCGAAGGAGCTGGTCACAGCTACTGTGCGGGAGAGTTTCGACCAGTACGCCGAAGACCTCATCGCCCGTTCGGCAGCACTCTTCGCCTCCGCCGAGGCACGGGAGGGGATGACGGCCTTCCTCGAACGACGGGACCCCATATGGGTGTTGTGACGCCCCCCACCGACCGGACCCCCAAGCAGGACCGCAGCCGCGCCACCCGCCAACGGCTGCTCGAAGCCGCGGTCGCCTGCCTCGCCGAACACGGCTGGGCGGGCTCCACGGTCTCCGTCGTCGCCGAACACGCCGGGGTCTCCCGAGGTGCCGCCCAGCACCACTTCCCCACCCGCGAGGACCTGTTCACCGCAGCCGTCGAATACGTCGCCGAGGAACGCTCCGCCGCCCTGCGCGCCCTGCCCGTCCAGGGCCGTACGGCTGTCGTCGCCGCCCTCGTCGATCTCTACACCGGCCCGCTCTTCCGCGCCGCCCTCCAGCTCTGGGTCGCCGCGTCCAACGAATCGCAGCTCCGCCCCCGCGTCACCGAACTCGAAGCCCGCGTCGGCCGCGAGACCCACCGCATCGCCGTCGAACTCCTCGCCGCCGACGAGACGAAGCCCGGCGCACGCGAAACCGTCCAGGGGCTCCTCGACATGGCCCGCGGCCTCGGGCTGGCCAACGTGCTGACCGATGACACCGCCCGGCGTCAGAGGGTCGTGGCACAGTGGGCGGCGCTGGTGGACGACGCACTCGACTGACCTTGGGGGACCTGTGGGTGACCACTTCCAGACGATCGTCGACCTCGACGCCACCGAGCGGGACGCCGCACCACTCGGCGCCGGGCTCCTCGACTGGCTGATCGCCGAAGGAATCGTCAGCGCCGAGCGCACCGACTGCGTCCTCGACGGAGACGGCTACGGCAACGCACCTGGTCCGAACTACGCCAAGGCCGTCGACGACCCGGAACCGGTCGACCTGTGGAGCAACGGCGTCCACGTCGCGACCGGACGCACCGTCTTCGACAGCGGCCAGGGCGACGCGGGAGGTGCCACCTGCCCGCTCTGCGCCACCGAGATCCGCCTCGTCGACGACACCTGGTGCCCCGTCGACAGCGCCTGGGCCCCGCTCGCGGGCCGGCTCGGCGCCTGGGCGAACGGCGGCGAAGGCGTCGTGGAGTGCCCCTCCTGCCGCCGGCCCTCCGGCATCGACCGCTGGAGCTGGGAGGACGACTACTACGCCTGCGGGCAGCTCGGCCTCACCTTCTGGAACTGGGCGGAGCTGACCCACGGCTTCGAACAGGAGGTGCGGCGCCGCCTCGGCGGACACCGCACCGTCACTCTCCGCGGCAAGCTCTAGGGCCTCTTGTCCGGATCCCGCCGGGCTTGCGCGGTACCGGGACCGTCAGTTCCCCAGATCCGTGATCTGCTCGTACCCCTCGATCTCCCGGGGGTCACGCGGCCCGGGTCCGACATACCTCGCCGACGGCCGCACCAGCCGCCCCGTCCGCTTCTGCTCCAGGATGTGCGCCGACCATCCCGCCGTACGCGCGCACGTGAACATCGACGTGAACATGTGCGCCGGAACCTCGGCGAAGTCCAGCATGATCGCCGCCCAGAACTCCACGTTCGTCGCCAGCACCCGGTCCGGGCGCCGCGCGTGCAGCTCCTCCAGCGCGGCCTTCTCCAGCGCCTCCGCCACCTCGAACCGCGGCGCGCCCAGCTCCTTCGCCGTACGCCGCAGCACGCGCGCCCGCGGGTCCTCGGCCCGGTAGACCCGGTGCCCGAAGCCCATCAGCCGCTCACCCTTGTCCAGGGCCTTCCTCACGTACGCGGTGGCGTCACCGGTCCGCTCGATCTCCTCGATCATGCCGAGGACCCGGGACGGGGCGCCGCCGTGCAGCGGACCCGACATCGCGCCCACCGCACCGGACAGCGCGGCCGCCACATCGGCGCCGGTCGACGCGATGACCCGGGCGGTGAACGTGGACGCGTTCATGCCGTGCTCGGCGGCCGACGTCCAGTACGCGTCAACGGCCTTGACGTGCTTCGGGTCCGGCTCGCCGCGCCAGCGGATCATGAACCGCTCGACGACGGACTGCGCCTTGTCGATCTCGCTCTGCGGGACCATCGGCAGCCCCTGCCCGCGCGCCGACTGGGCGACGTACGACAGGGCCATCACGGCGGCCCGCGCCAGATCGTTGCGGGCGGTCTCCTCGTCGATGTCGAGGAGCGGTTTCAGCCCCCAGACCGGCGCCAGCATGGCCAGCGCGGACTGCACATCGACACGGATGTCACCCGAGTGGACCGGGATCGGGAACGGTTCGGCGGGCGGCAGCCCGGGGTTGAACGCCCCGTCGACCAGCAGACCCCACACGTTCCCGAACGACACGTGACCGACGAGATCCTCGATGTCGACCCCGCGGTAGCGGAGCGAGCCGCCTTCCTTGTCGGGTTCGGCGATCTCCGTCTCGAACGCGATGACTCCTTCGAGTCCGGGTACGAAGTCGGACATCATGCGGCTCCCTCGATCGACGGGCTGTATGGAGGCCACAGGGGCCTGCACCAAGATATTGGCGGGTTCCCACGATGCGGGGAAGCGTGACATCCGGCACAGCCACCCACTTCATCCGCGCACGATTGACACCCCTCCATTCCGGGCAGACTCGGCCCCTGCGGCAGGATGGCCCCGTGCCCACCGCAGATTCCCCTTCCGATTCCACCACCGATCCGGCCGCGATGCGCGAGCAGTACCGCTCCGAGGGCTTCACCGAGGACACGCTCGACGCCGACCCCATGCAGCAGTTCGCCCACTGGTTCCGGCAGATCGCCGCAGGTGGAATGGTCTTCGAGCCGAACGCCATGGTGGTCTCCACGGCCACCCCCGACGGCCGCCCCTCCTCCCGGACGGTGCTGCTGAAGAAGTACGACGACCGCGGTTTCGTCTTCTTCACCAACTACGCCTCCCGCAAGGGCCGCGAGCTGGCCGCCAACCCGTACGTCTCCCTGCTCTTCCCCTGGCACCCGCTGGCCCGCCAGGTCATCATCACCGGCACTGCGGCCCGTGTCGCCCGTGAGGAGACGGTCGCCTACTTCCGCACCCGCCCGCACGGCTCCCAGCTGGGCGCGTGGGCGAGCGAGCAGTCGACGGTCATCGGCTCACGCCAGGAACTCATCGACCGGTACGAGGAACTGGCGGCCCGCTACCCGGAGGGCGAACACATCCCCGCACCCCCCGAGTGGGGCGGCTTCCGTGTCGTACCGGAGACGATCGAGTTCTGGCAGGGCCACGAGAACCGTCTCCACGACCGGCTGCGGTACGTACGCGAGGGCGAGGGCTGGCGAGTGGAACGCCTCTGCCCCTGACCGGCCCCGGACACGCAGAAACCCGCGGGCTCTGGTCCCTCCTTGCGGAGGAGCCGGCCGGATCTACCGGCGAGCCCACGGGTCGGTGACTGCTTGGGTTTCGGCAGACAGCCTGCCGAGGTGCACGAAGTGCGACGACGGGCTGTCAGCCCGCAGCCACCTCACGAATCCGATAAGACTGCACTTTTCGGATCACCTCCTTTCGACGTGTAAGGCACACACTAGGAACCTCTCCGGGGCCGCACAACCCATTTATCGAGATGCCTCGGAGCACCGATTTCCCGGAAGTCGATGTGTGCTGAGTCACGTTCGAGTTCAATGATCTGACGTGTGGCAACGGTGGACACGTCCGGCAGGGGGTCCGGGATGAGCGCTTCCAGGAGCAGTGGGATCACCGACGCCCTCGGCCCCGATCCCATCCCCGGGTCGGAGCTGCTCGCGGCGCTGCTCGACGGCATGGACGCGGCGCTCTGCGCGTTCGACGCGGGCGGTGCGATCACCCACTGGAACCGTGAGGCCGAGCGGATTCTCGGCTGGACCGCCGAGGAAGCGGTGGGGCGGCCCGGGTTCGCGGGGTGGGCGGTGCGCCATGCGGACGCGGGTGAGGTGCACGGGCGGCTGATGGCGGCCATGGACGCGCCGGGCCGCCAGGTCCACGAGTTCGCGCTGCTGCGCAAGGACGGCGGCCGGGTGCTCGTACGGACCCAGTCGGCCGGGGTGCGGGGCGCGGACGGGAAGCCGGCCGGGGTCTACTGCGCGTTCGGCGAGGTGCACGCCCAGATCGACCTGGAGCGGTCGATCGCCCTCAGCGAGGCGCTGTTCGAGGACGCCTCCTGGGGCGTGGTCCTCGTCGACGTGGACCTGCGGCCGACGGTCGTCAACGCCTATGCGGCGCGGGCGCTCGGCGGCGGCCGTACGACGATGCTGGGACGCCCGCTCGGAGAGCTGCTCGTGCAGGGTGTCGAGGACCTGGAGGGCGCGCTGCAGCACGTCCTGGCCGAGGGGGCGTTGCCCGCGCCCGCCGACCTGTGGGTGACGCTGCGGACGGCGGGCGGGGACCGGCGGCGCTGCTGGCACAGCGGGTTCCTGCAGCTGGCGTCGCCGCTCGTGGAGGAGCCGGTTCCGCTGGGGGTCGGCTGGTTGTTCCAGGACGTGACGGCGGAGCGGCTGGCGGCGCAGGAGGCGGACCGGGTGCGGTTCCGGTCGAACCAGCTGCACCGGGCGTGCCGGTCGGCTGCCGAGTGCGAGGACCCGATGGAGGCGGCGACGTCCTACCTGGACTACGCACTCGCGGGCTTCGCCGACCATGCGCTGATCGACCTGGTGGCGGGGGTGCGGCTGGTCCGGGCGGCGGCGACACCGACCGATGCCCCCGGCCCGTGCCGGCCCGTGGCGGGAGGCGGCATTCCGCTCCGCTACGCCCCGGGCCACCCGGCGCTCGAGGCGGTGGACCGCACGGGCTCGGTCCGCGCGAGCGCCGGTGCGGATCCGGGGGCCGGGGCCTGGGCGGCGGACCGTCAGTGGCCGGGCGACTCGGTCCATGCCCTGTGCGCGGTGCTGCGGAGCCGGGGCCGGACGCTGGGCGTGGTGACGTTCCTCCGGGCGGTGAACCGCAGCCCTTTCGAACGCCAGGACGCGACGTACGCGGAGAGTGTGGCGGCCCGGGTGGCAACAGCGGTGGACCTGTCCCGGGCACTGCCCGCAACCCCGTAGCCCGCTGGGCGGCCGATCCGCCCCGTCCGGCGTTCGAGGACGGAACCGTTCACCCGGTGAACCTGCGCCCGCACCCGACAGGCTCTCAGCGCCGGTAGAAGATCCGATCCGCGTACTCCGCCATCACGCGTCCGTTCCACTCGTGCCCGCCGTCGACGTTCCCCGACCGCAGCAGCGGCGGCTCGATCCCCCGCTCGGCCAATCGCTCCGCGGCCGTCGCCGTCATGGCCTGCATCACCGCGCTGGTGACCACCGTCGACGCGGGCGCGAACGGCGCCTCGACACCCTCCGCCGTCAGCTCCGCGTCGCCGATCGAGATCTTGCTGTCGACGACGATGTCGCAGTGGTCCCGCAGGAACCCGCCCGAGACGTGCCGCGACCGGGTCCCGTCCGCGTAGGCGACCGACGTGACACCGATGACCTTCAGGCCGAGTGCCCGCGCGTTGACCGCCATTTCGACGGGCAACGCGTTGCGCCCGGAGAGCGAGATGATCACCAGCAGGTCGCCGGCGCTCGCCGGGCTGGAGTCGAGCACGGCGCCGGCCAGCCCCTCGACCTGTTCCAGCGCCGAGCCGAGCGTCGCCGGCATGACGTCGACGCCGAGTGTGCCGGGCACGGCGAGCAGGTTCATCAGGGCCAGTCCACCGGCCCGGTAGACGACGTCCTGGGCGGCGAGGGACGAGTGGCCGGCGCCGAACGCGAAGAGCCGGCCGCCCGCTTCGACGGTGTCGGCGATCGCGGCCCCGGCTGCCGCGATCGTGCCGGCCTCCTCGTCGCGTACACGCTCCAGCAGGCCGATCGCTGCATCGAAGAACTGACCGGCCGGCTTGCTGTCGCTCATCGAGGAGGCCCTTTCCGCAGGGGTGGGGTGTCCGTGCCGCGGATCACGTTGCGGTCTGGACCAGCGACCTGTCAATACCGTCCGGGACGCACACGGGCGGTTCGGGGTTCGGTCGGCACGGCACGGTTGATGCTCCTATTGGCTGTCAAGCGGCGGTTAGCCAGTCGCGGTAGGCGTTGGCGAGGGTGTCGTCGCGGCGGGTGCCGCGTTCGATGCAGGAG